>DATDGC010000001.1:0-14465 GCA_036522275.1 Burkholderiales bacterium
CCCACGAGGGCGCGACGCTGGCTTTTCGGGATGAGATGCGCGAAGTGAGGCGCAGCGAATGGTTGACCCCCCTTTGCAAGCCGAGCGACAAAGCAGATCGCCCGAAAAGCCGCGTCCCGACCGGTTTTCGGCGCAATGCGGAGCTTGCATCGTTGCGCTCCTCGTGCTTAAGCTACGGCTAGGCACCTTCGTCGCGCGCCTTGCAATCATCCGCATTGCGCCAGAAACGCACTCCGCGGAGGACTTAATCAGAGGTTCCCTACACTTAACAGAGATTCTCAATGCAAAATTTCAGGGCTTACCGGATTTTCAACGAAATTGGCAAGGTTCACAGCCGCCTGGTTGAAACCACCTTAAACGAATTGGATGCCGGCGAGGTTGTGCTCAAAGCGGCCTATTCCAGTGTCAATTACAAAGACGCTTTGGCGACAACCGGTGTCGGCAAAGTCATTCGCCGTTTTCCCTGCATCGGGGGAATAGATGTTTCAGGCGTGGTGACATCTTCCACCGATTCTCGTTTTAAAGAGGGTGATGAGGTTATAGTCACCAGTTATGATTTGGGTGTGTCTCACGACGGCGGTTATTCGGAATATGTGCGCGTGCCGGCCGCATGGGTGGTGCCGCTGCCCAAAGGCCTGACTCTGTTCGATGCAATGGCGATTGGCACAGCCGGCTACACCGCAGCGCTGGCGATCCATATCATGGAGCAGAACGATCTCAAGCCTGTCAACGGCAAAGTGGCGGTCACAGGCGCCACCGGAGGTGTGGCGAGCATCGGCATTGATATGCTGGTAAAGCTCGGCTACTACGTGGTGGCTATCACCGGCAAAGATGGTGAGCACGATTATCTGAAAAAACTCGGCGCGGCGGAAGTGCTGTCGCGGCATACGCTGGAAATGGGCACGCGCCCGTTGGAAAAAGCGCTGTGGGCGGGGGCGCTTGATTCAGTGGGCGGCGAGCAACTGGCGTGGCTTATCCGCACCATGCAGCAAAACGGCGTGATCGGCAGTTTCGGCAACGTCGGAGGCGTGGAGCTGCATACCACGGTGCTGCCGTTTATTTTGCGCGGGGTGCGCTTACTGGGTGTGGATTCAGCTAATACCGCAATGCCGCTGCGCCGCGCCATATGGGCTAGGCTCGCTACCGATTTACACCCGCAGCACCTTGCAGAAATCACCCATATCGTGAGCCTAGACCAATTGCCCGGGGTTTTTGAAAAAATGCTGCAATCGCAATCTCGCGGACATACTGTGATTAAGCTTTACTAATATGTTTATAATTAATGTATTACATAATTATATTAATCTAATATCTAGAACAGATTTCCGTCACTAAGCCGCTGGATTGATTGTTTTCCAGGAGGGGAAAATGAGCAACAGCTACCAAATCTTTTATCGCCATTCAATTGAGGATCCCGACTCATTTTGGGGCGAGCAAGCCAAGCTCATAGACTGGCACAAGCCTTTCAGCAAAGTTCTGGAATACAGCAAGCCTCCTTTCGCCAGATGGTTCGTCGGCGGTCAAACCAATCTTTGTCATAACGCGGTAGATCGTCATGTGCCTGTACGCGGGGAGCAAAAAGCACTGGCCTGGGTTTCGACTGAGGTCAATCAGGAAAAAAGCTACAGCTACCGCGAATTGCATGTAGAGGTGCAGCGCGTCGCCGCCATGATGCAATCGCTGGGCGTCAAAAAAGGCGACCGTGTCATCATCTATATGCCCATGGTTCCCGAGGCGGCATTTGCGATCTTGGCTTGCGCCCGCATCGGCGCGATTCATTCAGTGGTGTTTGGCGGGTTTGCATCGGCAAATCTCGCCGCTCGCATCGACGATGCGAAACCGAAACTCATGATCACCGCTGATGGCGGCAGCCGCATGGGGAAAGTGGTTCCGTACAAAAACCTGGTTGACGAATCAATCAAGCTGGCGCACTACCCGCCAGTGAAGGTCATTATCTTTCGACGCGGGCTGGACACGAACATACCGGTAACTCCCGGCCGTGACATCGACTACGCCGAGCTGCGTGCTAAACACATGAATGCCTACGTGCCGGTAACCTGGCTGGAATCAAACGAGCCGTCTTATATTCTTTACACTTCCGGCACCACCGGCAAGCCCAAGGGTGTTCAGCGCGACGTCGGCGGCTACGCGGTAGCGATGGCTGCATCGATGAAATACATCTACTGCGGCAACGCCGGGGAAACCATGTTTACCGCCTCTGATATCGGCTGGGTGGTGGGACATTCCTACATTATTTACGGGCCACTGATAGCCGGGATGACCACCATCATGTACGAGGGTGTGCCGGTACGGCCTGATGCCGGCATCTGGTGGAAAATCGTCCAGGACCACAAGGCCACCGTCATGTTCACGGCGCCGACCGCCATCCGTGTTCTCAAGAAACAAGATCCGGCCTACCTCAAGAAATACGATATTTCATCGCTGCGGTACCTGTTCCTTGCGGGTGAACCGTTGGATGAACCAACTCATGTATGGATTTCCGAAGCGCTGCAAAAACCGGTCATTGATCACTACTGGCAGACTGAAACCGGCTGGGCAATTTTGACCTGCGCCCCGGGTGTGGAAAAAACCCCGACCAAGTTCGGCAGCCCAAGCTTCCCCGCTTATGGCTACAACTTGCGGTTGCTGCACGAAGCTACCGGCCAGGAAGTCGGCAACAACGAGAAAGGTGTGGTCACCGTGATTCCGCCTCTGCCGCCAGGCTGCATGTCCACAGTTTGGGGCCAGGATGAACGCTTTGTGCAGACTTATTTTACAAGCTTCAAGGACAAGATGATCTATACCACTTTCGATTGGGGGATCCGCGACAAGGATGGTTATTATTTTATTCTTGGCCGCACCGACGACGTAATTAACGTGGCGGGGCACCGGCTGGGTACCCGCGAGATCGAGGAGGCGGTGAGTTCCCACCCCAACATTGCCGAAGTCGCCGTGGTAGGAATTGCTGACCAGTTGAAAGGCCAAGTCCCCATGGCCTTTGCTGTGGTGAAAGATCCATCGCGTACCTCGACACCCGACGGCTGCAAGACCATGGAAAAAGAGGTAATGGAAACGGTGGATAAACTCCTAGGCGCGATTGGACGGCCATCCCGGGTGCATTTCATCACGCTATTGCCAAAGACGCGTTCCGGCAAGGTGCTCCGGCGCAGCATCCAGGCGCTGGCGGAGGGGCGCGATCCCGGTGATTTAACTACGCTGGACGATCCAAGTGCGCTGGAACAGATACGCAATGCAGTTGCGGGCAAATAATTAGCCCCTTAACCGCCATTGAAGTGGAGGAAATATCACAACGTTAAAGATAGGGTTTGGCGGAGAGAGGGGGATTCGAACCCCCGGTACGGCTTTCACCGTACACACGCTTTCCAGGCGTGCGCCTTAAACCACTCGGCCACCTCTCCGCGATTGGGCCATTCTAGCGCGAAAGACGAAAAAAGCCCGCCTCGAGGGCGGGCTCAGTCAGTGTACCAATTGGGTTGCCGAGAGCTACGCCTTAGCTTTCTCCGGGTTCCAGATGCTGATGTGGCGCGTTTCCGGCATAAGGAAGAGGCAAATCACGAAGCACACCGCTGGCACCGCAATCGGGTAGATCAGGGCGTTGCCGATGCTGTGCGTAGCTTGGTAGGCCGCTGTGGTAATGAACGGCACCAGCCCGCCGCCCCAGCCATTCCCGATGTGATACGGAACGGACACAGAGGTGTAGCGGATTCTGCCGGGGAAGTATTCCGACAGGAACGCCCCAACCGGCCCATACACCATTCCCACGTAGGACACGAGGATGAAAATGATGAAGATCGCGATGGGATAGTTGATATTACCCGGCTGTGTGACCTGCCCCAGCCATGAATACAGGGGGTAGTAGGTCAACGACGCGAGCAACATGCCTCCCAAGATCACGGGCTTGCGGCCGATCAAGTCGGACAACCAGCCAAAGAGGATCAAGGTAGGCGACGCAATGAGCAGCGCGATTCCCACGATGTAGCTCGAGGTGACCACGTCCACTTTGGACACCTGCTGCAGGAAGAACAGCGCCCAGAACTGCCCGCTGTACCAGACCACACCCTGCCCGATCAACACGACACAGGCGATCAGCACGAACTTGATATTCCTGCTAAGGAAAGCTTCCTTCCACGGGTTCTTGGTCATTTCGCCTTTAGCCCTGATCTCTTGGAATATCGGTGTCTCCTGCAGTTGCAGGCGGATGTAGATTGCGATTGCTACCAGCACGAAGGAGAACAGGAACGGGATGCGCCACGCCCAATCGGTGAACACGTCGTTGCCAAAGTACGCGCGGGTACCGACAATCACAGCCAGTGAAACCACGATCCCAAGCGTGGGAGAGGTCTGCAGCCATCCGGTGTAGTAGCCGCGGCGTGCATCCGGCACGTGCTCGGCGACGTAGGTGATGGCGCCTCCATATTCGCCACCCAGGGCCAAGCCCTGGACCATCCGCAGGCCGAAGAGGATGAACGCGGCGGACAGACCGATAGACTGGAAAGTGGGGATTAGCCCGATAAAGCCTGTGCCGATGCCCATGCCGCTCAGGGTGACCAGGAAGGTGTATTTGCGGCCCACGCGGTCGCCCATCCATCCGAAAAGGAATGCGCCCAAGGGACGGATTAAGAATCCAGCGGTGAACAGCGCAATCGTGCTCAACAGAGCCGCGACGGGGTGGGTCTTGTCGAAAAACTTGACTGCCAAGATCGCGGCTAGGCTTCCGAAAATGTAGAAGTCGTACCATTCGATGACATTCCCCACCGACGCGGCGATAATCACGCGCCGGAAGTCCTTCGGGATTGCAGCAGCCATAGTTATTTTCCTCCTTAATGTTTTAAGCCGAAATACCTCTCAGCAAACAGCTTCCGTCTTACTTTAGAATTAGCGTCTGTCCGCAGGTGCCGAGGCGCGGGCGCACCGGGAAGCCCACCGGGTAAGTCGCGAAGCTCGACGTGCTTCAGAGCATCTGCCGAAGTTGCTACTCGAGCCCCTTTTGTAAAAGGGGTTAATGATCGCCTTGTAAGTTGATTTTCTTGGGCTTTTTTATAGTAAAATTATGGTATAGAATAATCCTTACAAAATCCTTTCGCAGCAGGGGATGGCATGAATTAAAGCGGCGCAGTTCGCAAAATAGCGGGTAGAGGAGGAAGCGCAATTGCGAGTATTGATCACCGAAGACGATCCGAACCTTGCGGAGGCGTTGCAGTTTTCGTTGCGGCAGTGCGGATACGCAGTTGATTGCATCAGCAACGGCGCGCTCGCTGATCAAGCGCTGAAGGAAAACGTTTTTGATCTGCTCATTCTCGACCTCGGCCTGCCGAAGCTCGACGGTTTCGAGGTGCTGCGCCGGTTACGCAAGCGCAATTCGAAGCTGCCGGTACTGATACTCTCCGGCCGCGAGACCCCGAACGAGAAAGTGCAGGGGCTCGACCTCGGTGCCGACGATTACCTGGTTAAACCTTTTAGCCTGAATGAATTGCATGCTCGCGTGCGCGCCCTGTTGCGCCGCAGTTGTGGCGCGGGCACACCGTGCATCACGCACGCCCATCTCAGCTACGATACGGTGGAGCGCGTTGCCGCTGTCAACGGCAAGCCAATCGAATTATCAGCGCAGGAAACTGCGGTGCTTGAAGCGCTGCTCAATCGTTTCGGCAGGGTGGTCAGCAAGGAACAAATGGTCGAACGGTTATACAACTACGACCATGATGTCGGACACAATGCAATTGAAGTGTACATCCATCGCTTGCGCAGAAAGATAGACGGTAGCGGAATCACGGTGCGCACGCTGTACGGCCGCGGGTATATGCTAGAAGATCAGCCCTCGAACTGATGCTTCGCGCGAAATCGCCGCGTTGAAGCAATCACGCGGACTCGCTGAGCAGTCGCTTCACCTGCTCGAGCAATTCCTTGGTACCAAATGGCTTGGTGACATAAACATCGGCGCCCAGCGCATAACCCTTGGCGATTTCCGCTTCGTGGCCCTTGGCGGTGAGCATGATGATTTTGGTTGCCTGTAATGCTGCGTTTTCACGGATTTTCCGACATACATCGAAGCCATTTCTCAAAGGCAGCATCACATCCAGCAGAATCAGATCTGGTTTGAAGATTTCCGTTTGTTGTAAGGCTTCCTCCCCGTTACGCGCCACCCTGACCGTGTAGCCGCAGTGCTCCATCAGAAATTTCAGCGAAATGACAATATTGGGCTCGTCATCCGCTATGAGTACTTTCTTGGTTATGGTTTGTAACGGCCTCTTCTTCAATTTAGGTTTCCAGGTTTAGCTCGTGACCGGGAATCGGGGAATAGGATCCTGTTTTCAAAGGCAGGGAAAAGGAAAAAGTCGCGCCTTTGCCGATTTCACTTTCAACCCATAATTTGCCGTTGAAATGCTCGATAATGTGCCGGCTGATGGTTAAACCCAATCCTGTGCCCTGCGGTTTCTCGGTCAAGGTGTCCCCGGCCTGGCGGAATTTTTCGAATACAATGTGCTGATCTCCGGGGCTAATGCCGGGTCCATTATCGTGTACGTCCACGCGCAGCAATTGCGCAATCTGACGCAACCGTATGGAAACAAGACCCGCTTTCCTATCGCAAAATTTGACGGCGTTGGAGAGCATATTGATGACGACTTGCATCAAGCGATCCCGGTCGGCGCAAATCACGGGCACGTTTTCAGAAAGTTTTAATTCAAGCCTGGCGTTGTTCTCCTTGAACAATTGGCTTGTTGCCGAGACTGCATCTTCAATAACCCCTTTGAGGTCCACTTCAGTGATGTTCCATTCGACACTTCCCGATTCGATCTTGGACAAATCCAGAACATCATTGATAAGCCGCGTGAGCCTTTCGCTTTCCTTGACGATAATGTTCAGATATTTGCTGCGTTCCGAAATATCCAGTTGCGGGTGGCCGTGCAATATCTCAGACAGTGCGCGAATCGAGGTGAGCGGTGTGCGCAGTTCATGGGATACAGTTGAAACAAAATCGTCCTTGAGTTTGTCCAGTTCCTTGAGGCGCTCGTTGGCTGCCCTTAACTCCGCGGTGGCAATTTCCAGTTCTTGGGATTTCTGTTCCAGTTTGTGGCTGTAGGCAATGACCTGTGAAGTTTCATCGAGGATATTCATTACCTCGTCAATGCCTAATGGTTCTTCTTCAACAACTGACGCCACCATCACCCGGGCTGAGGCGGCGCCGATAGCGCCCGCAAGCAAGGTTTCTGCGAAATTGACCAGGGCTGCGTCCGCTTTAATTTCATTGATAGAACCCAACCTGCGCTGCCGAGCATAGGATGCAAAAGCTTCGTCGGCCCGTTCCCGCCCAAGAAACCTTCCCAGCAGAGCGTGTAACTCCGGAACCGAAGCGGTACCGCGCCAGAAACGGGAACCACCACTTTCGCCGGTTTGCTTAAATACATCCACAAATAGCGTGGCCTGAGCTTGCTCGATAGCGCTGGGGCGGCTCTTGAGAGACACGCCCACATAGACACCGATATTGCACAACATGCTCCAAATCATGGCATGAGTAATTTCGTCAAGACCGGCCAAGCCGAATAATTGTTGCGGCTTCATCAAAGCAATGCCGAAAGGACCCTGATCAAGAAAACTGATAGGCAGCCAGCCGGATTTGGCGAACGCGGGAAGAAGTAGGGTATAACTCCATATCAGGAAGCCTATGCTCAATCCGGCGAGTGCCCCCATTCGCGTCCCGCCTTTCCAGAAAATCCCTCCCAAGATTACCGGCGCGAACTGCGCTACTGCGGCAAAGGAAACCAGTCCAATGGAAACCAATGCATAAGCTTCCCCGGCCAAGCGGAAATAACCGTAACCCAGCAGCAGCACCAGCACAATGGCTCCGCGCCGGATGCCAAGCAGCAGACTGCTCAAATCCTTGCGCTCAGTCAAGCGCAGCATCTTCATTCGCAACAGCACCGGCATCACCAAGTCGTTGCACAACATAGTGCTAAGCGCAATGGTTTCAACGATCACCATGCCGGTGGCGGCAGACAGGCCGCCGATAAAAACCAATAACGCCAGACCTTGCTGCCGTTCCGCCATCGGTACCGTGAGCACGAAGGTATCGGCATCCACGATACCTTTTGGAAAATGCATCAATCCCCCGAAAGCCATGGGCAACACGAAAATATTGATGGCCAGCATGTAGAGGGGAAACAGCCAGATTGCCTTGTTCAGGTGATTTTCGTCTACGTTTTCCACGACAGATACCTGGAATTGCCGTGGCAGAAACATGATCGCGAACATTGACAGTATCGTCAGCCAAACCCAGCTGCCGTAGCTTCCGGCAACACCGTCCAATGGGGTAAGAAGGGGTTGCAATTTCGGGTTGGCGGCGGCGCGCGTGAAAATATCAGCGAAGCCGTTATAAATACCAAAGGTGACGAAAAATCCTACTGCCAGAAAAGCCAGAAGCTTCACCAGCGATTCAAAGGCAATCGCCGCTACCATGCCTTCATGGCGTTCCGATGCATCCAGATGCCGAGTGCCAAACAGAATGGTAAACGCAGCCAGCAGTAAAGCCACATAAAGAGCGGTATCACTCAATACCGGCACTGCACCCAGTTTAATCGGCATGATAATTTGGGGGTACTGCAAAAGAATGGTGAAACTGGTGGATACCGCTTTAAGTTGCAATGAAATGTAAGGAACGATACCGACAACTGCGATAACCGAAGCAAGCCCCGCAAGCAACGCACTTTTACCATAGCGTGAGCCGATGAAATCGGCCAGCGATGTAATGCGGTTGACCTTGCTGATACGTATGATTTTCCGCATCACCAGCCACCATAAGGCGATCATCAGAGTAGGGCCGAGATAAATCGGCAAAAAGCCTACGCCGTTGCTTGCTGCACGGCCTACGCTGCCGTAGAAAGTCCAGGCGGTGGCGTAAACGCCAAGCGACAGGGAATACACATACGGATTGGCGATGATGCTGCGCCCGGCATCTGCGCGTTTGTCGCCGTAATAAGCGATGGCGAAAAGAATGCCGAGATAGGCGAAAGAGGTAACGATGATGACCCAGCCTGGCAGCACTTTTGCCTCCGCGTCCTGGTCAGTCTTTGGGGCCCTTGCGGCCTGCCCGCTCCACAACCCAGGCCATCAATCCAATCAGCAGTGCCCAAGCGGCAAAGATATAAGCGTAGAGCAGGGGGATGCCGAAAATCTGGCTCTTGCTGTTAAAGAGATAAAGCAAAGGATAGTTGAACAGCAGACACCCCAGTAGGAACAGCGCCACCAAGCGTTGTCCCCTAATCAACGAAGAAATCATGGCAACCTCGCTCAAATAAACAAGCTATAAAAGCATTATAGCGGTGAGCGGGGCTTAAAAAACGAAAAGGGCGCAATCACGCGCCCTTTTTTGGGATTACTACCTGCTCGTTATTATTTAACAGCTTCTTTCAGCTGTCCGTAATATCGCAGGGTTTTGGCTCAGACAAAATATGCTGCGCATTTAAGTCAAAGCTGAAATACAGCCAAACTCATAGTGTCGGACGCCGAAGTTTATTTATATACCCTCTTTCAGTTGTTGCAGGATGGCCGGGTTTTCCAGAGTCGAAATATCCTGGGTGATTTCCTCGCCCTTGGCGATCGAGCGCAGCAAGCGCCGCATAATTTTCCCGGAACGGGTCTTGGGCAGGTTGTCGCCAAAACGGATGTCCTTAGGTTTGGCGATCGGCCCGATCTCTTTGCCCACCCAATCACGCAATTCTTTTGCGATTCTCTTGGCTTCTTCGCCACTCGGGCGCGCGCCTTTCAGCACCACGAATGCAACAACCGCCTCGCCGGTCATTTCATCTGGACGCCCGACGACCGCAGCCTCTGCCACCAATTTGGTGTTCGCTACCAACGCCGATTCGATTTCCATGGTGCCAAGACGATGGCCTGATACGTTCAGCACGTCGTCAATCCGGCCTATGATCCGAAAATAACCTTCCTCGTCGCGGCTCGCGCCGTCACCTGCAAGATAATATTTACCCTTGAAGTCTTCAGGATAATAGGATTTTTTATAGCGGTCGGGATCGCCCCAGATGGTGCGGATCATAGCAGGCCAGGGCCGCTTGATGACTAGAATCCCGCCTTTGCCTTTCTCCACGGAGTGTCCGGCTTCATCCACGATGTCAGCCATGATGCCCGGCAAAGGAAAGGTGCAGGAACCGGGCTTGAGCGGTGTTGCCCCTGGGAGCGGTGTAATCAGATGTCCGCCGGTCTCGGTCTGCCACCAGGTATCCACGATGGGACAGCGTTTCTGTCCCACGGTTTCGTAATACCACATCCACGCTTCAGGGTTGATTGGTTCCCCCACGGTACCAAGGATGCGCAAGCTGGCAAGGTTATATTTCTTCGGCAGATCACCGCCTGCCTTAATCAGGGAGCGGATGGCGGTGGGCGCAGTGTAGAACACCGTGACTTTGTGATCCTGGATGATTTTCCAGAAACGTCCGGCATCCGGATAAGTCGGCACACCTTCGAACATGATCTCGGTTGCGCCAACTGCCAGCGGTCCGTAGGTGATATACGTATGGCCGGTTACCCAGCCCACATCCGCCGTGCACCAAAAAACATCCGTGGGCTTGTAGTCGAATACCCATTTCATGGTCAGCATCGCGAACAGGAGGTATCCGCCGGTGCAATGCTGTACACCCTTGGGTTTGCCGGTGGAGCCCGAAGTGTAAAGGATGAACAAGGGGTGCTCGGCGTTTACCCAGGTCGGCTCGCAGGTGTCGGCCTGTCCTTTGATGACCTCGTCCCACCACTTGTCGCGCGGCGCCTGCATGTTGATTTTGCTGCCGCTGCGCCGGTACACAACGACGTTTTTAATCTTGTCGCAGCCGCTCATGCCGAGGGCTTCGTCCACAGTGGGTTTTAACGGAATTTCCTTCCCGCCGCGCATCTGGCCGTCGGCGGTAATCACCGCAACTGCGCCGGCGTCAATAATCCGCTCCTGCAGGCTCTTCGCGGAAAAGCCGCCAAATACCACCGAATGGGTCGCGCCAATGCGCGCACAAGCTTGCATCGCCATCACCACTTCAATGCTCATCGGCATGTAAATGATGACGCGCTCGCCTTTCTTGATGCCGAGCGACTTCAGGCTGTTGGCGAATTGGCAGACTTTGTGGTAAAGCTGCTGGTAAGTGATTTTGGTGATCTTGCCGTCGTCGGCTTCGAAAATAATCGCGACTTTATCAGGCTGGGTCTTTAAATGCCGGTCGAGGCAGTTATAGGATATGTTGAGCTCGCCGTCCTCATACCATTTAAAGAAGGGGGCATTGCTTTCATTCAAGACCTTGGTAAAAGGCTTGTGCCAGAGCACGTGCTCTTTAGCGAGCCGGCTCCAAAATCCTTCGAAATCGCGCTCGGCCTCGGCGCAAAGCTTGTGATAAGCTTCCATGCCTGAAACATTGGCTTGTTTGACAAAAGCGGGGGATGGTGGAAATACGCGTGTTTCAACCAGGACCGATTCAATCGTTGACATGGGTACTCCTCCGTATAACTGGGGTCAGGGCAAAATTAATTTGGAATTTAAAAGCTGGACACGCGATTTTTGATGGAAATGTTATTTATTCTTAATTGTAGAGCATTATCCGAATTTTATAAGTCAATCGCAAAACCCCATTCCAAGGGTTATTTTAGAATAGATAACGTATGGTTTCATTTTGAAATTCTAACATCAGCATAAGACCCAGAGATACCATGTCGTCGAGTTAGTTTCGATGTTAACACTTTATATCAGTGAGTTATGTTATTATCTTCCAGTAACACATCAGCTGTAAAATACCGATTGAATAACATTGCCGGGTATGTTCCATTGCATTAAAAGTATGAACACGAGCGGCGCCTAAGCTTTGCGCTGCAAGTTGTAAAGAGCCTTCGCTCACAGTCAAAAGTTTGTAAACGCGGTTTGTCGTGACCATGACACAGATCTTGACCGAACAAAAAAACAGTACCGGCTTTACGGTGTAATCTCGCAACTCGATCATTTCCGGCGCGAGTAGAGAGGATTTGTTAAAATGCCATATCTCGGCTTAAGGCCGTTGGTGACCGCGCCACCGCAGCCATAAGGCTCTTCACGATGACAGATTCAGATAACCGCATATAAGCGGCTCCAGCAAGGCAAAAGATCGCAAGTAAAGCACAGTTTTACTAAGGCAGTACATAAAAGCATGTGCGAGCGGTTATTAACGCAGCTGGAGATGCTGAGGTGTGGTTTTCAACGGTTACGGCGGGCCTCCCCGCATTGCATGATAGTCAACCTGGTCAGGTCCGGAAGGAAGCAGCCACAGCTATTTTCTGCAAGTGCCGGGGGCAAGGCTCGCCTCCCTAATGCTTTTGCTTTATGATGCCCACAGAATTACTCAATCCTGAGGATCAACGCAGAGTTAAAAAAGTCAAAACCTTTATTTTGATAGCTCTCGCGGGCGCGAGTTTTAATGCAAGCGCGGTTGACAGTGTGTCTATAGAAGGGGGCCATGGCGAAGGGGTGGATGTGGCACGTGTTGGGCTGCAATGGGACTGGAATAAACAATGGTTCGCCGCGCACGGCTGGCATCTTGGCGGATACTGGGATGCTTCGGCCGGAGTTTTACATGGGCGCAGCGGGGGGCCAGTCAACAACGATGTTGCGGATTTCAGTGTGACCCCGACTTTTCGTTACCAGCAAACCGACCTTACGACTATTGCGCCTTACATTGATGCGGGGGTTGGTGGGGCGCACCTGTGGTCGCGCACCACCATCACAGAGAACATAAGATCAGGCACCGCTTTCCAGTTTGGCGAACATGTGGGAGTTGGTGTCCGGTTCGGGAATCGTGGCATATATGACCTTAGTTACCGTTTTCAGCACATGTCCAATGCGAACATTAAAACGCCAAATACGGGGATAGACCTCCAGCTGGTCCGTTTTCAAATCCACTTCAATTAGCAGCAGTGTCTGTAAACCACGTTCTCGCTCGCAAGTGGCGCCCCAAAACTTTCACTGAGTTAGTCGGGCAGGAGCATGTCGTCAAGGCCTTAACGAATGCCTTAAGTCAGCAGCGTCTCCATCATGCCTATCTTTTCACGGGAACGCGCGGCGTCGGCAAAACCACACTGGCGCGTATTCTAGCCAAGTCGCTTAACTGCGAAAACGGAATCACCCCGGTGCCATGCGGGCAATGCTCAGCATGCCGCGAGATTGATTCAGGGCGTTTTATTGATTTGCTGGAGCTCGATGCCGCTTCCAATACCGGCATAGACAACATGCGTGAGGTTCTGGACAACGCGCAATATGCGCCGACCCGGGGGCGCTTCAAGATCTACATCATTGACGAAGTGCACATGCTTTCGGCCAAGGCATTCAATTCCATGCTGAAAACCCTGGAAGAGCCGCCCGAGCATGTCAAATTTATCCTTGCCACCACCGATCCGCAAAAAATACCGGTCACGGTGCTCTCGCGTTGCCTGCAGTTTAATTTAAAACAGATACCCTCCCCGGTGATTACCGGGTATCTGCATCAGGTACTGGAAAAAGAGAAAATCACCGGCGAATCTTCGGCGCTGCAGCTCCTGGCGCGTGCCGCGCAAGGCAGCATGCGCGACGCTTTAAGCTTGCTTGACCAGGCGATCGCACACGATGCAGGCAAGGTAACCGAAGCCGGCGTGCGCGAGATGCTAGGCGTAATTGACCAGACGTACCTGTTCGAGATTTTACGGGCGCTGCTGAAACACGATGGTGTTGCGCTTATCGCACAAGCGGAACAAATGGCAAGCCGCAGCCTTTCGTTGGAAGCGGCCTTGCAGGATTTGGCTACGCTGTTGCAACGCATCGCCCTGGCGCAAACCGTGCCTGAGGCCATCGGCGTGGATATGCCGGAGCGGCTGCTGATTCTTGAATTGGCCCATGCTTTTAATCCGCAAGATGTGCAGTTGTTTTACGATATTGCGCTGCGCGGGCGCAACGAGATTGATCTTGCGCCTGATGAGCAAGCCGGTTTCAGCATGACTCTATTGCGCATGCTGGCGTTTATGCCGGCAGATAGCACGGCTCCAGACTCTGATGAAAACAAATCCGCTAAGTCAATGCCGCAACAGCCCTCGCTGCTTGAGGCAGGCGGTAAGAGCGTGCCGGCCAAGACCACAACCGATAGCAGATTAAAAAAAAACAGCTTTGACGAAGACTGGCCAGCCCTGGTAGCTCAATTAAAGCTGGGTGGCATGGCTAAGATGCTGGCGCAACATTGCGAGTTGGCAAGTTACAGCAGCGGTGGCCTCGAGCTGCGCATCCCTGAGCCGCATAAACACCTGCTGGAAAAATCGTACCAGGAAAAATTAAAACTCGCGCTTTACGATTATTTTGGTGAGCGTATACCCGTCACTTTTGCTATTGGCAACGGCAGCGGGAACTCACCTGCTGAAAGGGATCACCGCGAGAAACAAGAGCGCCAAATGCGCGCAATCCAGGCAAT
>DATDGC010000002.1:0-3508 GCA_036522275.1 Burkholderiales bacterium
TCCTGCTGCGCCTGCGCCGCAATGGCGGTTAGCTCATTCAGGCCAGTGCGCACCAGTACGGGAAAGCGCGCGTAACTTACAGCGGATTTTTCCGACAGGCGCGCGTTCACCAGGTAAAGCGGTATGTTTGCCTGTTTGCAAATATGAATCAGGTTGAACCAGATTTCGGTTTCCAGAAGTAATCCGGCGACGGGCTTGAAGTGCGCCAGGAAGCGCTTGACCGCATGCGGGAAATCATAGGGAAGATAACAGCGCATAACGTTGCCGCCGAAAAACCGCTCGCCGGTTTCGCGTCCGGTGGGCGTCATGTGCGTGAGCAGAATCTGATGTCCGGGATAAGTCTCGCGCAAAGCTTTTACCAGCGGCTCTGCGGCACGCGTCTCGCCCACCGAAACTGCATGCAGCCAGATTACCGGTCTTGCGGGTGCTTCCGGGTAAAAACCAAAACGCTCGGGAATGTGTTTGAGGTAAGCGGGCTGCTTGCGGCTGCGCCACAGCAGATGCAGTAGCGCAAAAGGCAGCATCGCGTAGCTGAGCAGCGTGTATGCGCAGCGCGCCAGGCTCATTTCGCCATCATCCTTTCCAGCGAGGCGCTGACGCTCGCGACTGTCGGTGGCTGATTTATTCCCCCGAGGTTGAGCGCGCTTTCGGAATGAATCCCGGTTTTCTCGGGACGGCTTGCACAATAAATCCCGACCACCGGGACGTTGAGCGCCGCAGCGAGATGGGTAAGCCCGGTGTCCATGCCGATCACCGCCTTTGCGCCGGCCAACAGCGACGCTGCATCATTGAGGCCAAGCTGCGGGGGTACCACCGCATGCTGCATCCGCTGCGCGAGCAGTTCACTGCGTGCACGCTCATCCGTGCTGCCCCAGGGCAGAACGCAGGTGACCGCAGATTGGTTCAAGCGGGCCCCAAGCTCAACCCACTGCGCTTCAGGCCAGAGCTTTTGCCGGTCACTGGTTGCGTGCAGCAGCACCGCATAATCCCGGCGCGGCAGCCAGGAAAAATTTGCCGGCTTCGCATGAATTCCGTAATCCGCCTTGCCTTCCGACGCATAACCCAAGACCTGAGCGGCAAGCGAGCGGGTTCTTTGCACTGCGTGCAGCATCCGGGGAATATCGAATGCCTGGTCGTAGAAAAGCGGCATGAATTCGCGCGCGCTGCCGCGTCCCAGGCCGCAGCGGCGCCTGCCTTTGGCAAGGCGCGCAATCAGAGCGCTTTTGATAAGACCCTGCGAGTCGAGAATAAAATCGTAGTGCTCGCTGCGCAGCCGCTTGAAGAAATTAACGAGTTCTTTCCACGTCTGCGCTTTCCACAGCGTTTTGCGCCAGCGCCGCAATGCAACCGTTATGATTTTGCTTACTCCTGGGTGCATTGCAGGAATCGCCTGATATGTTTCCTCCACCACCCAGTGAATTTGCGCATCGGGAAAATGCCTGCGGATATCGCTCACCATCGGAAGATTGTGGATCACATCCCCCATTGAGGAGGTTTTCACCAGCAGAATTTTGGGCATGTTAGGAACCTCTGATTAAGTCCTCCGCGGATTGCATTGCTGGCAAAATGCGGACGGATGCAAGGCGCGCGACGAAGGTCGTAGCTTGGACTACGAAGCCGAGGAGCGCAACGACGCAGACGTCGCATTTTGCCGCAACCCGGAGGGACGGGGCAATCCGTGCACATGGTTTTGTTGTTCGTCGCTTGTTTGGCCTCCACCAAACGGCGCTCCTCACGCCTCGCCCTGCACCCGGATTGCACACCGTCGCAACCGCGTGGGACTTAATCAGAGGTTCCTTAGTTTTGGTGGATCCGCGAGTCATTAGCCTACACTGAAACGAATTGTGCTCAAAGAGAAGAGGCGTACTCCGGCGGAGCCGGGATACGCGGGGTGTTGGTGTATAATTGGCTGATTTTTCAGGCTCCGGCGGTTATGTCTCTCGATAAACTCATCGAAAAACTGGAGAACCGGTCCGCCCTCATCGGCATTATCGGCCTGGGCTATGTGGGATTGCCCTTGATGCTGCGATTCAGCGAAGTCGGCTATCGCGTGCTGGGAATCGATATCGATCCGGACAAGGTCAGCCGCCTGAATAAAGGCGAGAGCTACATCAGTTATATTCCCAGCCATTCCATCGCCGCCGCTCTGAAAAAAGGGCTGGTCGTCTCCGGCGAGTTCAAGAAATGTTCCGAGGCGGACGCGCTGATTATCTGCGTTCCGACGCCGCTCAATCCCAACCGGGAGCCGGATCTCAGCTTCGTCCTCGGCACCCTGAATTCAATGCTGCCCTTCCTGCGGGCGGGGCAGGTTATTTCCCTGGAGAGCACCACCTATCCAGGGACTACAGACGAGGAGCTCAAGCCGCGAATCGAATCAGCGGGGCTTGAAGTCGGCAAAGATATATTTCTGGTGTTTTCTCCTGAACGGGTGGATCCGGCCAATCCCGATTACGTCATCAAATCCATACCCAAAATTTGCGGCGGCACGACTGAATCCTGTCTTAAAGCGGGAGTCGCGCTTTACCGGCAGGTGATCGACAAGGTTGTGCCGGTGAGTTCGGCGCGAACGGCGGAAATGGCCAAGCTGCTGGAAAACATCCACCGCGCGGTCAACATCGGCTTGGTGAATGAAATGAAAATCGTCGCGGATAAAATGGGGATTGATATTCACGAAGTCGTCCGCGCTGCCGCGACCAAGCCGTTTGGTTTCGTCCCTTACTATCCCGGCCCCGGTTTGGGCGGCCACTGCATCCCGATTGACCCGTTCTACCTCACCTGGAAAGCCCGCCAATACGGCGTGTACACGCGATTTATCGAATTGGCCGGGGAGATCAACAGCAGCATGCCGGCATGGGTCCTGGGGAAAATCTCCGAAGCATTAAATCATCGGGACAAGGCAATCAAGGGCAGCCGTATTCTGGTCCTCGGAATCGCCTACAAAAAGAACGTGGAAGACATGCGCGAATCCCCCGCGGTCGAGCTGATGGAATTGCTCAAGGCCCGGGGCGCAGAAATAGCTTATTCGGACCCGCATGTACCGGTATTTCCCAAAATACGCAAGCATGATTTTGCCCTGAGCAGCGTGCCCCTGACGCCGGAGACGCTTGCCAGCTATGATTGCGTCGTTCTCATCACCAATCACGACGCGTTCGATTACGACCTCATCAAGCGCCACGCAAAACTAATCGTTGACACGCGCGGTGTTTATCTCAAATCCGCAGAAAACGTGGTAAAAGCTTAACGCGTGATTCGTTGCCCGCCCTGCAAATTCAGTACTTGATAACACCAAATTCAGGACGTGCTTCGGATTCGAGCTGCCATCCTGGCAATCGTCTTTGCAACACTGCCTGGCAGAGTACAGCCATTTACATGCTGTCTGAATGCACTATTTCTCTGCGACCACGACCGACGGGCCCAATCCCCACCACTCTGAATCGTCGACGTTCATTATCCGTGCACGGCTAAAGCCCGCTTGCCGTAATCGTTCTGCGATATCCAGCCCGAAGTC
>DATDGC010000003.1:0-69280 GCA_036522275.1 Burkholderiales bacterium
GGCCAGGCGTTGCGCCAGCACCCCCAGCAGCGCATCCGAGAAATTGAACGGGTCCATGCCCATGTCCAGCAGACGGATGATGGACTCAGGCGCGCTGTTGGTGTGCAAAGTGGCAAACACCAGGTGACCGGTGAGCGAAGCCTCGATGCCGATGGAGACGGTTTCCTTGTCGCGCATCTCACCTACCATGATAACGTCCGGGTCACAGCGCAGGAACGATCGCATCGCTACGGCGAAAGTGAGCCCGGCTTTCGGGTTCATTTGTACCTGGCGCAGGCCTTTCTGGGTAATTTCCACCGGATCTTCCGCGGTCCAGATCTTGGTTTCCGGGGTGTTGATATAGCCCAGCACCGAGTGCAGGGTGGTGGTTTTACCTGAACCGGTCGGGCCGCACACAAAGAACAGCCCGTAAGGCTTGGCAATCACCTCTTTCAGGGTATTTAGGTTGTGCGCGCTTAAACCCAGCTTCTCCATCGGGATTGGCTCGCCGGCCCCAAGAATACGCATCACCACGTCTTCCACCGATCCCTGCGAGGGCATGGTGGCAACCCGCAATTCGATATCCAGCGGACCGTATTTCCTGAATTTGATTTTGCCGTCCTGCGGTTTTCTTTTTTCCGAGATGTCGAGATCGCACATGATCTTGATCCGCGTCACCAAGGCATTACGGTAACTCGCCGGAACTTCGATGTATGGCACCAGCGTGCCGTCCTTGCGGAAACGGATTTCGGTCTTGCCTTTCCCCGGATAAGGCTCGATGTGAATGTCCGACGCGCCTTGTTGGTAGGCTTCCACGATGATCTTGTTGACCAGCTTGACCAGTTCGTTGTCCGCAGCCGCGGAAACGTCGTCCGTCCCCGCGCCTTCTCCCTCGATTTCCTCATCCAACCCTGACAGGAGTTCGCCCACCGATGCGGTATCCATTCCGCCAGCTCCAAATAACGAATCCAGCGTGCTGACAAACTCGCGGTTGGTACATACCTTGTAGACTAGTTTGTTCTTGGGGAACACGTTATTGGCCACCCGTGAGCCTTTGACCCGCTCAGGATCGGTGGTGAGGATTGTCAGCCCCTCCTTGTTATCCTCGATTGGCACCCATAGGCTGCTCTGGACAAAATCGCGCTTCAGGTTTTTCAGCAAATCCAGAGGCTTTATCCGGTCGGCGCGGAACGGCTCATACGGTACCTGAAAGAACTTCGACAACGATTGCCCCAGCGAAGGGAGCTTGACTTGGAATTCGTCAATCAACACGTCTTCAATGTCTACGTTCTTCCTGCGCGCTGAACGGGTTGCAAGTTCGAATTCTTCCGCCGAAATCACCGCATCCGCGACCAGGTAATCGTACTTGGTGCGAACCATATGCTGCGGCTGCTGGCGCTGCTTGAGGGCAATGGCAAGCGTCTCACAAATAAACGTCACACCCTCTTCCATCATCTGCGCAAACGGCACACCCCCCTTATTGTTGATGATCTGAACCACGCCGCTGAGATCGTTGTTGCTCGAATCCACCACTGGTGCCACCAGCATCTGTTTGGTTCTGTACCCCGTGCGCTTGTCTACTTCCTTGAGGAAACTCAATTGCGGGCTCAGTGCTTTCAACTCATTGTCGTTGTAAACATCCTTGATGTTGACGAGTTTCCTGTTCATTGCCACGAAACCGGCTATGCTTTGTTCATTAATCGGGAGTTTCAAATCCTTGAACGAATTGAGCCCCGTTTTCACCTTGGAGATAATCGAGGTGTTGTCTTCGGCCAACGTGTAGATGGTAAGACGATCTGCATTGAACAAGGAACAAATGTCCTGGCTCACCTCCAGCATGATTTCATCAATATTGTAAGCGGCATGAATCTTGTTGGTGACCGCCTGCAGTTTTCGAGTGAAATTCAGTTTTTCAGTGAGAACATCCTTGGTTATCGGTTGTGCTTGAAATACGGTACTCATGGCTAAAACCTCATCTCCACACGGCGCAATATACCCGCCTAAAATATAAAAATCTGGCTGTGTCGCAGCATTTCCTGCTTGTGATCAGCTACGTACTCTTCAACTTCCCGCGGGCCGGAAATATGGGTGAAATCAGGCCGGATTTTCCAGTTGAAACTACGCTGCTTCAAGATTTTTTGCGTTGCCCGCGTCGTCTGCACGATAGCCACCCAAAAAGGAGTATGGCTGACACAGTCAAGATGCGAATGAGTAACGAAGACATGATTGATCCGGGTGAGCTGCTTGAGGCTGAGATCGCCCACCCCGGTGCCTGCGTCAATCAAAATATCATTATCCAGTAGCATCGAGGTGGTACGCAAGTACCCGCCGATTCCGCCACTGCATCCAAGTATTCTGAGTTTCATAGGCCGTCTTTTTCGTTCCCGTACCACGCAAGATTGCTTTCTGCTGATTTTAGCCCTGTCAATCCAACTAATCCACTCTAGGAACTTCTAATTGAACCGCACGCGTGCGGCTCAATTAGAAGTTCCATCATTTGCTTTCAAACACCCAAACGCCGTCCCAACCAGCCTGCGGAGAATTGGCGCGAAAATGTTTGATGCGATCCAGAAACAGCTGATACAACTGGACAGCCGGCGCCATTTTCTGCAAATTGATGAGCTGCAGCTCCGCCATGTCCCAGTTCTGCGTCCGGTAAAGTTTCAGCACCCGCTGGAACAGCTTTAATTCATCCAACTCTGCCTTGTCTACCTGCTCTTCAAACCCGAGCGGCTCGTAAATTAGCACCGGCTCGTCCTTGCCCTTTACCCTCACCCGGTCGAGTTCCCGGTATACCATGCCCGAAACCACGTTCTTGGTCATTTCGCCCAAGATGATGCCCGCGCCGTATACTTTGCAAAGCCCCTCCAGCCGCGAGGCCAGGTTCACCGAGTCGCCCATTACTGTGTAAGCCTTGCGCACCGCCGAACCCATGTCGCCCACCACCATGACGCCGGTATTGATGCCCACACCGATCCTGATTTCCGGCCAGCCGCGGACCTTGAACTGCTCGCGCAGCTGTTGCGCGGTGGCCTGCATTTCCAGGGCGCTGATCACTGCTTTACGCGGGTGATCGGGATCGTTCACCGGCGCACCCCAGAACGCCATGATGGCATCGCCGATATATTTGTCCAGCGTGCCGTGGTGCGAGCGGATGACACGGGTCATCGCGGTAAGATACTCGTTGATGAATGCCGTCAGCTCTTTTGGCTCCAATCCTTCGGAAATCGAGGTGAAGTTGCGTATATCGGAAAACAAAACCGTCAGCTCCTGGCTCTTGCCCTCCATGCTGTAGCGCTTCGGGTCCTCGCTCATTTTGTCCACCAGTTCCGGCGGGACGTATTGTCCGAACAGATCGGTGAACTGCCGCTTGATACGCGATTCTGTAAAGTAGCCGTAAGACATGTTGAGAGCGAATAGCGCGAGGATCAGCAACAACCCGCTTGCCAACGGCAGCACCAGGTTACCGTAATGCCAGACCATGATATTGGTAGTGAGCACAAGCAGCAAGACGATCACAGTAAAAATCGTCGCCCTTATTGGATTGAGCAAAGGCATCAGCAGCGTCAGCGCAAACCCGGTGAAGAGCAACAGCACTACTTCAACGGCCAACACGTACGGCGGCTTCTGCTTGATGTTCCCGTCGAGCATGCCGGCGATCAAGTTGGCGTGGATCTCCACCCCGGGATAATCCACGCCGACCGGGGTCGAGCGCAAATCCTTGAGCCCGGGCGCAGTGGTGCCGACCAGCACAACCTTATCTTTTAGTTCGCCGGGATTGAGCCTGTCATTCAGCACATCGGTAGCCGAAATGTACTTGAAACTGCCCTGCGCTCCGCGGTATGGCACCAGGGCTGAAACATTCTGATCCACCGGGATTCGAAGCGGCCCCACCTTCAAGTATTCAAGCCTGGAAAAATCCTGTGTCCCAAGGCCGACATGCAAAAACTGGTCGGATGCATAATCCGGTTCGACCTTGGGAAAATCCAACAGAGTACGCATGATGGCGAGCGACAGCGGCTCATAGTATGCGCCTTTGTACTTGGCAAGCATGGGTACACGTCTGTTGACACCATCGGTAGAATCGGGAATCGGATTGAAATGACCCGCACCTGCCGCAGCTTGCTGGAGTTCTGAGAGATTGGCGCCATAGCCGTTCCATGAAATAAAATCTATCTTCTTGCCGGCGAAGGTGCCCGCAGGCAACACCGGCTGCGGCAGCGAATTTACCGCTGCATATTTCCCGGCAACTTCATCGTTTGAAAAGTAGTAACCGAGTATCACCGGGTGCTTTTTCAGGCTCGCGGCAAAGATTTTGTCGTATTCAAGCTGCGGCCGCACCTGAGCCAGCGCGTTTTGAAACTGCGGATCGTCCCTAAACTGCTTTTGCGACAAATCCTGTAATACCGCGAGGCCCGAACTTTCGTCTTTTTCCGCGAACACAACGTCAAAGCCAGCCACCGCCGCGCCATATCGATCAAACAGCTTGTCCACCATCAGCGCCAGGCGGTCGCGGCGCCACGGCCAGCGGCCCTCCTCGGCCAGGCTTTTTTCATCTATGTCCACGATCACGATGCGATCATCCGCGGTGCGCGGCATGGTAAACCGCAGCCGTGCGTCATAAATGATTGCATCCAACTGGTGGAAAAAGGTGAACTCGTAAATCTTCGCCGCATGGCCGAGAAACACCAGCGTAATTGCCAACCCCAAGACGATGCGCAACGAGTGCTTTTTCAGATCCAACAAGCGGCCCCCTTCTTTCGGCGCAGGAAAAGGAAGGCTTGCATGACGCGGGCTAGAAGAAGCAAAGGGTTAGCGTTCAGAGGGCAAGCTGCACAGCTAAGCACCTGACGCCGGGAGCCATGCCGCCGTCGTGCGTGGGTTTCGGCTGCTGCGTTTTCACTTAACGCTGCAGTATCCCACTGCGCTGCGCTCATCTGCCCCTCTCGTTTCAGCTTGCGGCAGCTCAAGCAACTTTATAGAAGAACTCCATTTTGATTCCCCCGAGCTCGATAATGTCGTGGTCGTTCAGGGCGTGCGCCTGGGCATCGAGAGTCTTGCCGTTCAGCAGCGGAAAAGTCGCGCCTTCTACATGGGTCATGAAGTAGCCTTGCGGACGGCGCGTAATTACCACCACCTGCACGCCTGGTTTGCCCAGGGTAGTGAGGCTTTTGGTCAAATCCAATTCCTTGCCCACGCTGGGGCCAGTGAGTATCTGGATCGCGGCAAGCAGGCCGGGTTTGGCAGCGGCCGCAGAAGAGGGTTTGTGCTCTGTTGTTGCCGCCTGGGGTTTAGTCTCGGCAGGCTTGGACTTGGGTTTAGCATCTGCTGATGGTTTCGCTTCAGCTGATTTCGCTTCAGCTGCCAGTTTGACTTCTCCTGCTAATTTCATTTCTGCTTCCGATTTGGCTTCTGCTGTTGGTTTCATTTCAGCTGACGGTTTGACTTCTGCAGCCGGTTTGGTTTCGGCTGCTGGCTTCATTTCAGCTGACGGTTTGACTTCTGCAGCCGTTTTGGCTTCGGCTGCTGGTTTTGCTTCGGCCACCACTGGTTTGTGCTCAACGGGTTTCGGCTCTGCGGCAGGTTTGGCTGCGAATGCCGAGCCCGGAATGGTGTCCAGCGGTTGCGCTCGCATCGGCTGAGTAGCCTGTAAATTCTGCGCCACCCCCTCCGCCGCCTTGGGCGTGGGTTTGGGGTGTATCACCATGGTCTTTTCATAATCGCCGCCGGTGGCCTGGCTTGGTTGTTCGTTTATGTACTTGAGCTTGTATTTGCCGAGTTCAATAACATCATTGTTTTGCAGGAAATGCTTTTTCACCATGTTGCCGTTCACCAGGGTACCGTTGGTGCTGCCCAGATCTTCCAGGAACGAATCGTTAAGTATGGTGAAGATGACCGCATGCTCGCCGCTCACAGCAAGATTGTCTATCTGGATATCGTTGCCCGGCTTGCGGCCAATTGTGGTGCGCTCCTTGTTGAGGGTAATCTCCTTCAACACTAGGTTGTCCATGCTGAGAATTAACTTCGCCATAAATTCCTCACACTTTCGCTAACCTGAACCATGATGATAACTGGCTTATCCAGTCCATACTAGCAGGAAAATTGCGCAATACCCGTACCAGAATCACCGATACGTTGTCGCGCCCGCCATTATCGTTGGCCATTTGCACCAACTGCTGGGATGCGAGCTGCACATTGGCTTGCAGGCTCGACACTATAAGATGAATTTCGTCATCCTCCACCATATCGCTCAACCCGTCCGAGCACAACAGGTAGACATCCCCCGCTTCTACCTCATAGGTATGAATTTCGGGCTCGACTTCGGGATCTATTCCCAAGGCGCGTGTCACCAAATTTTTGTTCTGGGAGAGCCTCGCCATTTCCTCAGTAATCATGCCGGAGTCAATTTGTTCCTGCAACAGCGAATGATCCCGTGTAATCTGCTTAAATTCGTCCTGGCGCAAGCGGTACAAACGCGAGTCGCCGATATGCGCGACGCTTAAGTAGTTATCATAAAACAAACCAACCACCAGGGTGGTGCCCATTCCAGCATATTGCGGCTGGCTTTTCGCCGCCTGGTAAATCGAAGTATTGGCGCCGGCAATCTGCTCCCTCAGTATTTTCACTGCCAGCGTTTCACCACTCTCCGGCTCGATCCTGCCGGGCTCGGCGCCGTCCAGGACCTGCTTCAAACTGGTGCCCAGCATGGCGGTAGCGATGCCGCTCGCCACTTCACCGGCATTATACCCGCCCATGCCGTCGGCGAGGACAACAAATCCGCTTGCGGCATCTACCGTGATACTGTCCTCGTTGTGCGTACGCACCATGCCCGAGTCGGTAGCGGTAGCAACTTCCAGAGCCTTGCTCAAGTCCATGAGCCCCTTTCAAACGCTGATATCCACCATTTCCTGGTTTGCCATGCATTGCTTGAGCGCTTGCGCCATTTCCGCACCCGTTTGATAGCGTTCTTCGACTTGCTTGGCCAGGGCCTTGTTGATGATGATGACCAGGCACTCCGGCAAATCCGGATTGATGCTTAGAATATCGGTAGGCGGCTCGTTAGCGATCTTGAACATGAGTTGCGCCATGGAATCCCCCTCAAACGGCAATTTCCCGCACGCCAACTGGTACAGGCTCACCCCCAGCGAGAACAGATCTGAGCGGCCGTCTATCTTTTTCCCAGCCAATTGCTCCGGAGACATGTAAGAAGGGGTGCCGAGCACCATGCCGGTCTTGGTTTTGCTAGAGTCGGTAATGCGCGCAATGCCGAAGTCGGTCACCTTGAGCATGTCGCTTCCCGGCTCGTACATCACGTTCGCCGGCTTGATGTCACGGTGGACTACGTTCTGAGTTTGCGCATAAGCCAGAGCATCGGCAACCCTGGCGACAATGCTCATCACCTTGGGAAGCGGGAGCAGGTTGTCCGGCTTGGTATAAGGCACCAGATCTTTGCCTTTCAAAAACTCCATCGCGATATACGCCAGATCATGCTCTTCCCCGGCATCGAAAATGGTCACAATATTGGGATGGTTGAGGCGCCCGGCGGTTTCCGCCTCGCGGAAGAAACGCGCTTTCACGTCTTCCAGTTCGTCGGCATCAAACTCCTGGGAAAGCGCCAATGTCTTGATCGCCACCACGCGGCTGATTTTGGGGTCCTTGCCCAAATACACCACACCCATCGCGCCCTTGCCCAGCTCTTTTTCCACCTGATAGCGACCGAGCATCGGTTTTTCCACCTGCCCGCCTTCAAGAATGAGGGTGCCGCCGGGGTGGCTGGCGCCGGCACCGCCGAGAATCACGGTCTCAGACATCTGCTTGGCGCGAGTAAGCTTCTGTCCCAGGTCCTTGTACTTGGGGTTGTACTCGCTCATGTGGCGGTACACCGATTCCGCTTTGTTGAACTGGCGCTTGCGCTCGAAATCCAGCGCCAGGTTATACAGCAGGTCCATGATGCTGTCATCCCTGGGGAGTTTGCGGAACTTGTCGAAAGCAATGTCAAGCTGGCCCTGCCCCTGAAACGCCAGCCCCAGCATGCGGTTCGACTCCGCCGATTCCGCTTCGGATTTCTCCTTGCCTCTTTCGGTCACCAGGAAGCGCTTGGTGGTAAGCAGCAAATGGCCAACTAAAAGCAACGTCGCCGGCAACATCAGCTGCAGCCATGTCGTCTTGCCGACCATCAACGCGAAATGCGTGCCAAGCAGGGCGGTAAGCAAGGCAAAGGTAATGATTGCCGCCATTCCTGCCTTGAGCCTGGGAAGCAGCAAGATTAGATAGAGCGCGATAATCAGGAACACCAGCCTCTCCACCCAGGGAGCCCAGGTCGGCACGACAAAGAAATCTTCCTTGAGGATGCTCGAGACCGAATGCGCAAGCGTCAGCACCGGCGCCATCGCCGGCGAGATGGGCGTAACCTGCATTGCTCCGACCCCGGCGGCGGTGGCGCCAATCAGCACGATTTTGTCACGGTACTTGTCGGCGGGAATCTTGCCAGTGTAAACGTCATAAAACGAATCCACTGGGAAGGCAGGCCGGTTATCCCGGTCCTTGTAAAAATATGTGTGCATCTGCAGGAAGGGATCGGTGGGGATGTTCAGGTTGCCAAGTTTGATCCCTTCACCCAGGCGCAACATGATGTCGCTCGGCTGGAGGTTGAGGCTTTTCGCTGCCAGCATCAAAGACAGGGATGGGAAAAACTGATCGTAATAGCGCAGCACCAGCGCCTCGGTGCGGATACCACCGTCCACGTCCGGATTGGCGTTCAAATGCCCCATACCCACCGCATTCTGGCCGAATTCGGCCAGCGGGATAAGTGCGTTCATCGTGGGATTAGGAAGCTGGTCGTTGGATACCGCGGAGATATTATCCTCGACCTTGGAAAGCTGGTTTTTTACCACGAACTCCGGCAAAGGTTGGTCCGGCTTGCCCAGAGGTTCGCCGAGCTCGAACAATATGGCAAGCAATACGTTGTTTGCCTTTTGTATACTCTCTGCGAGCTTGCGGTCGGTATTGAGGTTCTGCTCGGCTTCCTTGAGCTGCGCGTCAATCTGCGAAAGAACCTGCTGTGCCGCCGGATCCGCGAGGTCCTTTAAACTTGAATCCGCATACAGCTGTGTAAGCTTGTTGATGTAATTGAGCCCAGGGTCAACCTGGGGCTCGGAAAAAAACACGGTGTTGCCGATGACCTTGGCCTTGGCGCCGGCAAGGAGGTCAATCATCTTCGCATGCACTTCGCGCGACCACGGCCAGCGCCCGATGTTGGCAATGCTCTGATCATCAATCGCGATTACTGCGACTTTCTCGCTCGGATTGCGCGACGACGATGCCTTGACCCCGAGGTCATAGGCTTTGCGCTCCAGGCTTTGAATCAAATCCCCGCCGCCCGCGAAAAATAGCACGATGGCGACGATCAGCACGAGAAACCAGTCGGCTATCCAGAATGCGCGCCTTTTCATCCCTGAACTCCTTTTTATTTTTTTGTAGGTGAGCTGTTGAGTTTTAGTTTACACATTTTACGATATTCATTTGTAAAGTATACGTTTTTTTGCATCGTAAAGCGCGTCCGAATGCCGGCAAATCGGTTTCGGCATACAGAGGTTTACAGCAAATACTCCTTGAATAATTCTGTTAAACGATAAAATTCAAAGAAATAAAACATTAATCCAGCAGGCAATCAAGCTCTGCCGTGAGTTGCTTTAAGCCATGCGCCGGTTGCGACAACGAAAAGCGCGCCGCCAACCGGCGCAAGCAATATCAGGATATGCGCATGGATGTCTATCCAGTCGCTCAGCAAAGGGTCGCTCACCAGCATATCTCCTGCGATGTAGCCGAGCAGCGCAGCGCCCAGCGTGATGATGACCGGTAAGCGCTGCATCAGCTTGAGAACCAGCGTGCTGCCAAAAACTATCAGCGGGATGCTGATGGCAAGCCCGAGTATCAGCAGTGTGATGTTGCCTTTGGCCGCCGCAGCGACGCCGATCACATTATCCAGACTCATCACCAAGTCAGCGACCATGATGGTCTTGATCGCGGAAAACAGACGCTCGCTGCCTTGAATGCCGTCTCCATCCCCCTCTTCCGGCAGCAGCAGCTTCACCGCAATCCAGAACAGGAGCAGACTGCCGATGATTTTGAGCGAAGGCAGTGTGAGGAGCTTCACCGCAAAAACGGTGAGGATCACGCGCATCACGATGGCGGCAGCGCTGCCCCAGATGATCGCCTGTTTTTGCCTCCTGCCATGCAGCGAGCGCGCAGCGAGCGCAATCACTACCGCATTGTCACCGGAGAGCACGATATTGACGCCGATGATTTGAAGGAGCCCGATCCAGAATTCCGGGCCGCTCAACATCGCGATCACGGATCAGTGTCCCGCCTTAAAACAACCCGACCACTTTGCCATCATCATCAAGATCTATTTTCTCCGCCGAAGGCACCTTGGGCAGCCCCGGCATGGTCATGATGTCGCCGCAGATCATGACGATGAATTCAGCACCCGCGGCGAGACGGACTTCCCGGACATTGACGGTGTACCCGGTCGGCGCGCCGCGCAGGCTGGCGTCCGCAGAGAACGAGTACTGTGTCTTCGCCACGCAGATCGGGTAGTGCCCGTAGCCATCCTCCTGCAGCTTCTTGATCTGCGCGCGCACCTTGGCGTCCGCCGCAATGTCCGCAGCGCCGTAAATCTTGGTGGCGATCGCCTTCATCTTGTCCCACAGTGAAGCCGATTCTTCGTAAACAAATTTGCAGCCCGCGGGCGCCTTGTCAACAATGCTCACCATGGTGCGCGCCAGCTCCTCGGCCCCCTTGCCGCCATCCGCCCAGTGTGTGGCAAGGATCACCGGTGCCTCGTGGTGCGCCATCTTCTTTTTGAGCAGCTCGATCTCGGCCGGCGTATCGAAGTTGAAGCGGTTGATCGAGACCACGCACGGCAGACCAAAGTGGTTACGCACGTTGTTGACGTGTCGCTCGAGGTTGGCGATGCCCTTCTCCAGCGCCGCCAGGTTTTCCTTGTTGAAGTCAGCGCGATCTACCCCGCCGTGGTACTTGAGCGCGCGGATGGTGGCGACCAGCACCACCGCGGAGGGTCGCAATCCAGCCTTGCGGCATTTGATGTCGATGAACTTTTCCGCTCCGAGGTCGGCGCCGAACCCGGCTTCGGTAACGCAGTAGTCTGCAAGCTTCAACGCGGTTTGGGTGGCGATCACCGAGTTGCAGCCGTGGGCGATGTTGGCAAACGGTCCGCCGTGGATAAAAGCCGGGTTGTTCTCCAGCGTCTGTGCGAGATTGGGTTTCAGCGCATCCTTCAACAGCACCGTCATCGCGCCATGCGCGTTTAAATCACGCGCCCTCACCGGTTTCTGCTCGCGCGTATAGCCGACCACGATGTTGCCAAGGCGGTTCTTTAAGTCTTTAAGCGAAGTGGCGAGGCAGAATATCGCCATCACTTCGGAAGCCACCACGATGTCAAATCCGTCCTGGCGCGGGTAACCGTTGCCTGTACCTCCCAGTGAAATCACGATTTCACGCAGCGCGCGGTCATTCATGTCCACCACCCGCCGCCAGGCGATGCGCCGCACATCCAAGCCCAGCGCGTTGCCGTGGTGGATGTGGTTGTCCACCATCGCCGCAAGCAGATTGTTGGCCAGGCCAATCGCGTTGAAGTCGCCGGTGAAATGCAGATTGATATCCTCCATCGGCACTACTTGCGCGTAGCCACCGCCCGCAGCGCCGCCTTTCATGCCAAATACCGGGCCGAGAGAAGGCTCACGCAGGCAAATCACCGCTTTTTTGCCGAGTCGATTCAAGGCGTCGCCCAGCCCAACGGTGGTGGTGGTTTTGCCTTCGCCCGCGGGAGTGGGAGTAATGGCGGTCACCAGAATCAGCTTGCCGTCAGGCTTATTGGCGAGACTGTCAACAAAATCCAGGGAAAGCTTGGCCTTGTAGTGGCCATAAGGCTCGAGATGTTCTTCGTCTATCCCGAGCTTTTCCTTCGCCAGTTGAGTAATGCGCTGCATCCTGGCTTTTTGCGCGATTTCGATGTCCGTCAACATGAATGCACCCTTTCTTTGAAAAACGGTTTCCCTCTAATCCGCTTGCAATTGAGACGGCTTGCAGGGCATGTTCTGGTTTATCCGGTAAGCCGGGTTGCAATGGCGGGAATGGCTCAACCCGGATCGAATTGTTTGCGAATTATATGGCGAGCACCTGTCCGCCGCCAAAACTTGCGTGCTCGGGCTTTCGCCCACCGCGTTTCACTCTGACCGCACAGTACTTGAATTCGGGTATTTTGCCGACCGGGTCGAGCGCCGGATTGGTCAGCAGATTCGCCGCCGCCTCGTAAAAGCAGAAGGGAATAAACACCGTGCCGTGCGGCGTGCCATCATCGGCGCGCGCGTAGAGCGAAATTTTCCCGCGTCGGGATTCCACGGTAATCACTTCCCCCGCCTGCACGCCGATGGCTTCCAAATCTAAAGGATGGAGTGAAGCCACCGGTTCGGGCTCAATCGCATCAAGCACGCCGGCGCGGCGGGTCATGCTGCCGGTGTGCCAGTGCTCAAGCTGCCGGCCAGTAATCAGCACCAGCGGAAAATCGTGATCCGGCCGTTCGTTGGCTGGAATGATGTCTGCCGGCACAAATCGTCCTCGGCCATTTGCAGTCGGGAAGTGGTCGGTAAACACTACCGGCTCTCCGGGATCGCCTTCGTGCTCGCAGGGATAAGTTACAGAGGACTCGCGCTCAAGCCGCTCCCAGGTAATGCCGGCGATGGAAGGCATGGCCTCGCGCATTTCATTGAACACGTCCTTCGGCCCCGAGTAATTCCAGTTGAGCCCCATGCGCCGCGCGATTTCCTGGATGATCCATAGATCGTGTCTTGCCTCGCCCGGAAGATCCAAAGCCTGCCGGCCAAGCTGCACCATGCGGTCGGTATTGGTCACCGTGCCGATTTTCTCAGGCCACGCTGAAGCCGGCAGGATGACGTCGGCGAGGTACGCAGTTTCGGTGAGGAAAAGGTCCTGCACCACCAGCCATTCGAGTTTAGCCAGCGCTTCGCGCGCATGCCTGAGATCCGGATCGGACATGGCGGGGTTCTCACCCATGATATACATACCGCGGATTTGCCTGGCATGCACCGCGTTCATGATTTCCACCACCGTGAGGCCCGGCTTGGGATCGAGTTTGGTGCCCCACAGCTTCTCGAATGCGCTGTGCACGCTTGCGTTGTCCACACTCTGATAATCGGGATACATCATCGGAATCAGCCCTGAGTCGGACGCACCCTGCACGTTGTTCTGGCCACGCAAGGGATGCAGCCCGGTGCCCGGACGCCCCACCTGGCCGGTGAGCAGCGAGAGCGCGATCAGGCAGCGCGCATTGTCGGTGCCGTGCACATGCTGCGAAATGCCCATTCCCCAGAAAATCATGGACCCCTTCGAGGTGGCATAAAGCCTCGCCACCTCTTTGATCGTTTCTGTGGGAACGCCGCAAATCGGCGCCATGGCTTCAGGGCTGTAGTCTTCAACGTTTTTCTTCAGTTCTTCATAACCGCTGGTACGGTTCTTGATGAACTCCTCGTTCACCAGCCCTTCACGCACTATGGTGTGCATCATGGCATTCAGCAGCGCGACATCAGTGTCGGGTTTGAACTGCAGGAAGTAAGCCGCATGACGCGCGAGCTCCGAGCGGCGCGGATCGGCAACGATGAGCTTCACGCCCTTTTTCACAGCATTCTTGATCCAGGTGGCCGCTACGGGATGATTCACCGTCGGGTTGGCCCCGATTACAAACACCACTTCCGCTTTCAGCACGTCGCTGACCTGGTTCGACACCGCGCCCGAGCCGATGCCCTCGAGCAGCGCCGCCACGCTCGAGGCGTGGCACAGGCGTGTACAGTGGTCCACATTATTGCTGCCGAAGCCAGTGCGCACCAGTTTCTGGAACAGATATGCTTCTTCGTTCGAGCCTTTGGCCGAACCGAAGCCGGCAAGTGCCTGCGGGCCTTGGGCATCGCGGATTTTTTTCAAATTGCCTGTTGCGAACTCCAGCGCCTCCTCCCAACTCGCTTCGCGGAACACTTTCAGCACGTCTTCCGGATCCATCACGAAATCGGCGGACTTGGGAAAGCCTGGCTGGCGAATTAGCGGCTTGGTGAGCCGCTGTTTATGACTTACGTAATCAAAACCGTAACGGCCTTTCACACACAGCCGGCTATGATTCGCCGGGCCGTCTCGTCCTTGCACGTAAAGAATCTTATTGTCCTTGACATGGTATGTGAGCTGGCAACCGACACCGCAATAGGGGCAAACCGAATCCACGGTCTTGTCCGGTTTTAGCAAGCCCACACTCCGGGCAGGCATGAGCGCGCCGGTAGGACAGGCCTGCACGCATTCGCCGCACGCGACGCAGGTTGACTCGCCCATTGGGTCGTCGAGGTCGAACACGATCTTGGAATGCTCACCGCGGAAGGCATAGCCGATGACGTCGTTGACCTGTTCTTCGCGGCAGGCGCGCAGGCAGCGCGTGCATTGGATGCAGGCGTCGAGATTCACTGCAATGGCGGGGTGCGAAACATCGGCTGCCGGTTGGTGGCGCGGGCTGAAGCGTGGTTTTCCGAGCTTGAGTTTTTTCGCCCACAGGCCGAGCTCGGAGTCGAGGGTATAGGATTGCCGCGGCATGTCGGAGAGAAGCAACTCCAGCACCATTTTCTGTGACGCCTGGGCCCGCGTATTGTCGGAAAATACTTCCATACCCTTCTTGGGAGTGCGGCAGCAGGAAGGCGCCAATATTCGCTCGCCCTTGATTTCCACCATGCAGACACGGCAGTTTCCGTCCGGACGCAGTCCGGGCATGTAGCAGAGACGCGGAATTTCCACGCCGTGACGCTCGGCTGTTTCGATAATGCTCTCGTTGCTGAAACCGGTGACGGTTTTGCCGTTCAGCCTGAACTCGATCACTTCCGATTTCAAAGACAATCCCTCTGGAGCGTTCATCGTTTACCTCGCTGTAAGTGCGGCGCACTCACCGCACTCTGGACACATCTTACTTCACTGAATTTCGTGCGGAAAGTACTTCATCACGCAGCGCAGCGGATTGGGCGCTGCCTGTCCCAGCCCGCAAATTGAAGCATCGGCCATTGCTACTGAGAGTTCTTCGAGCAGTTCCTGGTTCCATTTCGGCGCGTCCATGAGCTTCAGCGCCTTGACGGTGCCGACACGGCAGGGTGTGCATTGTCCGCACGATTCTTCGGAAAAGAATTTCATAAGGTTGCGCGCCGCCACCGCAGCACTGTCCCGGTCTGACAAAATAATCACCGCCGCCGAGCCGATAAAGCAACCATACTCGTTAAAAGTATCGAAATCCATCGGAATATTGCCCATGGACGCTGGCAGAATGCCGCCCGATGCGCCGCCGGGAAGATAAGCATAAAATTCGTGTCCGGGCAGAATTCCGCCGCAGAATTCGTCTATCAGCTCGCGCACGGTGATGCCGGCAGGTGCGAGATGTACACCGGGTTTTTGCACGCGTCCGGATACCGAGAACGAGCGCAAACCCTTGCGTCCGTGGCGGCCGTGCGAGGAAAACCACTCGGCGCCCTTTTCCAGAATGTCGCGCACCCAATAAAGCGTTTCCATGTTGTGCTCAAGCGTTGGCCTGTCAAATAAGCCCACTTGGGCGACATAAGGCGGGCGCAGCCGCGGCATGCCGCGCTTGCCTTCTATGGATTCAATCATCGCCGACTCTTCACCGCAGATGTAGGCACCGGCGCCGCGCCGCAAATGCATTTTCGGCAGTCGGCACGGAGAATTAGCAGTCAAGCTGGCGAGCTCTTTGGTGAGGATCTCGCGGCAGCCGGCGTATTCATCGCGCAGATAAATATAGATTTCGTGAATCTCCACCGCCCACGCCGCAATCAGCATGCCTTCAAGGAAACGATGCGGATCGCGCTCCAGGTAATAGCGGTCTTTAAACGTGCCGGGCTCGCCTTCGTCTATGTTCACCGCCATGAGACGCGGTGCGGGCTCGCACCTCACGATGCGCCACTTGCGGCCAGCGGGAAAGCCTGCGCCGCCCAAGCCGCGCAAGTCTGAGTCTTCCATGATCTTGATCACCGATTCGGCTTCGTGATCACCTTTTACGCAATCCACCAGCAACTGATAGCCGGTATGTTTGCGGTATTCTTCGTAGCCGATGTAGGAAGAGACCGGGCATTTGCTTGCCTTGGCGTTAACCGCGGATTGCACCTGGCTAATGGTGGCGTGCGCCAGCGGATTTTGCCCTACCACCGCCACCGGCGCCTGCTCACAACGCCCAACGCAGGGCGCGGGTATTACTCTTACTGCGGAACCAAGGGCGCGCTTGAGTTCGGAGATCAGCTGCTGCGCGCCGGCCAATTCACAGGAAAGCGAATCGCACACGCGAATGGTCATCGCCGGCGGCGTATTTTCTCCTTCCTTGATGACATCGAAATGATGATAGAACGTCGCGACCTCAAAAACTTCAGCAGTGGCAAGCCTCATTTCTGAAGCCAGCGCAACGATGTGACGGGACGAGATATGGCCGTAGCGGTCCTGGATTTTGTGCAAATGCTCTATCAGTAGGTCGCAGCTACGCGATTCGTTGCCGAGCAGCGCCTGTACTTCCGCCAGCGCGGCAGAATCGACGATACGGCCCTTGGGAGTGGCGCGCACGCTCCGCTGTTTCGAGCGACTGCCAAAGGGCTTATCTCCGGCCATCAACACTCCTCTCTATGCAAAACTTTGATTCCGCACCCAGTTTTCATGCCAACGCACTAGTTCAAGCTACACTGTCGAATTATACGAATTTTTTTACGACTTGCGGCAGCTTGCGGGAGCAGCAAGCAGAAACTGTCAAGAAAACTGTTGCAAACTTAAGAGCACTGACTTCAGCAACTTTCCCATCTCGGCAGGATTGCGGGTAACTTTTATCCCGCACTCCTCCATTACGGCCAACTTTGCCTGCGCGGTTCCTTTGCCTCCGGAAATGATGGCGCCTGCGTGCCCCATTCTTTTCCCGGGCGGGGCGGTAACGCCGGCGATAAAGCCAACCACCGGTTTTTGCATATTGGTCTTGATCCAGCGTGCGCAGTCTTCCTCGTCGGTGCCGCCGATTTCGCCCACCATGACCACCGCGTCGGTATCAGGATCTTCATTGAACATTTTCATGACATCAATGTGCTTGAGTCCGTTTACCGGATCGCCGCCGATGCCGACGCAGGTGGATTGCCCCAGTCCTTGCTCCATCAACTGTCCCACCGCCTCATAGGTCAGCGTGCCGGAGCGCGAGACCACGCCGATACGGCCTTTCTCGTGAATATGCCCCGGCATGATGCCAATCTTGATTTCATCCGGAGTAATCACACCCGGGCAGTTGGGGCCGATTAAAACAGTTTTTGTGCTGCGCATCTTGTAGCGGGTGCCAATCATGTCGCGCACCGGTATGCCTTCGGTGATGCAAATCACCAAATCGAGGTCGGCTTCCACCGCTTCATCTATCGCTGCCGCGGCAAATGGCGCGGGAACATAAATCACCGAAACGGTGGCGCCGGTTTTTTCCCTGGCTTCGCGCACCGTGTTGAAAATCGGGATTCCCTCGAAATCCTGCCCGCCTTTACCGGGGGTCACGCCGGCGACGAAGCAGTCCCTGCCGTTCGCATAATCGCGGCATATACGGGTATGGAACTGCCCGGTTTTGCCGGTAATGCCCTGGGTCATTACCCGCGTATTTTTGTTTATTAAAATCGCCATTAACTATGAGTCCTTTTCCCATTTCCTCACTCAATTCACTCTTTCACTCTCTATTAGCGGCGGCAACAACTTTTTGCGCAGCATCCGCCATATTGCTTGCGGAAATGATGGGCAATCCCGATTCGGCAAGGATTTTCTTTCCCACACTCACATTGGTGCCTTCCAGCCGCACCACCAGCGGCACGTTAAGATGCACCTGTTTCACAGCGGCGACAATGCCTTCTGCGATCACGTCGCATTTCATGATGCCGCCGAAAATGTTGACGAGAATCGCTTTCACTTTGGAATTTTTCAGCATAATCTTGAACGCTTCGGTCACTTTCTCGGCGGAGGCACCGCCGCCGACGTCGAGAAAGTTGGCAGGCGAGCCGCCGTAGAGCTTGGTGATATCCATTGTCGCCATAGCGAGGCCCGCGCCGTTCACCAGACAGCCGATGTTACCATCCAGAGAAATGTAGGATAAGTCGTGCGTTGACGCTTCGATTTCCATTGGATCTTCTTCATCGAGATCACGCATTGCCACGATCTCGGGGTGTCGGTAGAGCGCGTTTTCATCGAAATTCATTTTTGCATCCAGCGCCAGCACGCGGTTGTCGCCGGTCACAATCAGCGGGTTGATTTCCGCAAGAGAAGCATCAGTTTCGACAAACGCCTTGTATAGCCCCTTGAGAAAATCGCGCGCCTGCGCAACGGCAGCTTCGGGAATACCGATTTTGCGCGCCACCCCTTCAGCATCTTTGTCGGTCAACCCCGACTTCGGGTCGATGAACACTTTATGGATTTTTTCCGGCGACTTCGCCGCGACTTCCTCGATTTCAGTGCCGCCTTCCGAGCTTGCCATCAGCACCACACGTTGTGTCGTGCGGTCCACCACCATGCCAATATAGAGTTCCTTTTTAATATCGGCGCCCTCCTCGATCAGCAGGCGCTTGACTATTCTCCCTTCGGGTCCGGTTTGGTGCGTCACCAGCTTCGCGCCAAGAATCCGGCTGGCAAACTGTTTGACTTCATCCAGCGACTTCGCGACTTTCACGCCGCCGCCCTTGCCGCGTCCGCCGGCATGAATTTGCGCTTTCACCACCCAGACTTTGCCACTGAGTTGCTGCGCCGCCTTTACCGCCTCGTCAACCGAAAAGCAGGCCATGCCGTGCGGCGCGGCTACGCCGTACTTTCTCAGAATTTCCTTTGCCTGATATTCGTGCACCTTCATCGTCGCCTCTGTACGGAATCCCGCTTCCGTCCCAACGGAAACGCGTCAAACAGGCTAAATTTTCAGACTGGCCTGCACGAAGTGCTCGGCGTTGGCATCCACCACCGCCAACGCGGACATGTTGACGATGCGGCGCACCGTGGCAGTAGGCGTGAGTATATGAACCGGCTTGGCGCAACCAAGCAGAATCGGGCCTACAGTGATGCCTTCACCCAGCATCTTGATCAGGTTGAACGAAATATTGGCAGCGTCCAGCGTTGGCATGATGAGCAGATTGGCGCGTCCCTGCAGCCGCGAATTGAGAAACACTTGGTTGCGAATCTCTTCCGACAACGCAGCATCGCCGTGCATTTCTCCATCGACTTCGAGATTGGGCGCAAGCTTCTCCAAAAGCCTGAGTGCTTCGCGCATCTTGCGCGAAGAGGGCGTGTCCACGCTGCCGAAACTGGAGTGGGATAGCAGCGCTACTTTCGGTGTCATGCCAAAGCGCTGCACTTCTTCCGCCGCAAGCATGGTCATCTCCGCAATTTGCTCCGCGCTCGGGTCGGGGGTGACGTAAGTATCGCAAATGAAAAACGTGCCTTTGGGGTGAAGCAGCATGTTCATCGCCGCTGCGTTGTGCACGCCCGGGCGCAGTCCCAGCGCGTCCATCACGAAATCAAGATGCAATTGGTAGTGACCGAAAGTGCCGCACAACATGGCTTCTGCCTCTCCCATGTGCAGCATCAGCGCGCCAATCAGCGTGGTGCGCCGGCGCACTTCGCGGCGCGCGTATTCGATGGACACGCCACGCCGCTGCATCATGCTGTAATAGGTATTCCAGTATTCCTGGTAGCGCGGCAGGTTCTCCGGGTTGATGAGCTCGAAATCCACCTTGGGCTGGATACGCAGGCCCAGTTTTTGAATACGCTCGTTAACTACTGCAGGACGACCGATAACGATAGGTTGCGCCAAACCTTCGTCCACCACCTGTTGCACGGCGTGCAGCACGCGATCATCCTCGCCCTCGCAGTACACCAGCCGCTTCGGTGATTGCTTCGCCGCCTCGAACACCGGCTTCATGGTGAGGCCCGAGCGATGGATGAACTGCATGAGCCGATCGCGATAGGCATTGAAATCGGTAATCGGCCGCGTGGCCACACCGCTGTCCATCGCCGCCTTGGCCACCGCTGGCGCAATCTTGAGAATGAGCCGGGGATCAAATGGTTTGGGAATGAGATATTCCGGTCCGAAACTTAAGTTCTGCTCACCGTAAGCCATCGCCACGATGTCGGACTGCTCCGCATGCGCAAGGTCGGCAAGTGCACACACTGCAGCGAGTTTCATATCCTCGTTGATGGTAGTGGCGCCGACATCCAGTGCGCCTCGGAAAATAAAAGGAAAGCACAACACGTTGTTGACCTGGTTTGGATAATCCGATCGGCCGGTGGCGATCACCACGTCGGGGCGAGCTTCCTTGGCGACTTCCGGCCGGATTTCGGGCTCGGGATTGGCGAGCGCCAGAATCAGCGGTTGCTTCGCCATTTGATTCACCATTTCCGGTTTCAGCACGCCCGGGCCGGAAAGCCCGAGGAAAATGTCGGCACCGACTATCGCCTCGCCCAAGGTGCGCGCCTTGGTCTTTGCCGCGTAGCGTGCTTTGCTGGGGTCAGTTGCCTCGGTGCGCCCCTCGTACACCACGCCTTTGGTGTCGGCGATGATGACGTTTTCCTTGCGCAGGCCCAGGCTCACCAGGAGATCCAGGCAGGCAATCGCCGCCGCGCCTGCGCCGGAACAAACGAACTTGACCTTGGCGATGTCCTTACCCACCACGCGCAAGCCATTCAGCACCGCCGCGCCGACGATGATCGCGGTGCCGTGCTGATCGTCGTGAAACACCGGGATTTTGAGGCGGCTTCTCAGCTTGCGCTCGACTTCAAAACACTCCGGCGCTTTGATGTCTTCGAGATTGATGCCGCCGAAAGTAGGTTCCAGGCTGGCGATGATGTCCACCAGCTTGTCCGGGTCGCGCTCGTTGATTTCGATGTCGAAGACGTTGATGCCGGAGAATTTCTTGAAGAGAACCCCTTTTCCTTCCATCACCGGTTTAGCCGCAAGCGGCCCGATGGCCCCGAGCCCCAGCACTGCCGTGCCATTGGTAATGACCGCAACCAGGTTGCCGCGGCCGGTGTAGTAAAATGCCGCGTTCGGGTTTTCGGCGATTTCGAGGCAGGGCACGGCCACACCGGGTGTATAGGCGAGCGCCAGATCGGCCTGGGTGGCAAGCGGCTTGGTAGCGACGACTTCGGTTTTTCCGGGGGTGGGGAAGCGGTGGTAATGCAGCGCGTCTTCGGTTAACTTGTCAGGCATTTTCTATATGATAGAGAAAAATGGTGCCGGCAAAAGGAATCGAACCCTCGACCAACTGATTACAAATCAGCTGCTCTACCAACTGAGCTATGCCGGCGTGGGTTTGATTATAGTGGAACGAAAGTGGGTTGACCACGAAAGACCGCTTTTATTTGACGATTTGCAGGCGCGGTTTTCCATTGGGAGTGGAAGGCGATGAGTTGTCATCGCCAGCAGTTTGTTCGGTCGCACTTGGCACATCGTTGAAAAACAGGCCTTGGCCGTTTTCCTTGGCGAAAATACCGTTCACCGTCTCCATGGGAACGGACAGCTCGCGCGAGACACCGTTAAAGCGCGCGGAAAACTGGATAAGGTCGTTGCCCAAGGTAAGATTGCGCGTTGCATCCGGGCTGATGTTGATAATGATCTCGCCGTTTTTCACGTATTCCATCGGCACGCGCGTGCGCTCGTTTACGCGTACCGCGAGATAGGGTGTAAGCCCGCTGTCGGCGCACCATTCATAGAGCGCCCGAACCAAATACGGCTTGTTTGATATATTTTTCATTCGTTATCTACGCAAATTAGTCTGGCAAGTCGAGCAAAACAAGTATTTGGTTCCGAGACAAGTCGCAAGCTTTGATCGATGCGGAGTGTATGTTAGAAATACATGAGCATTCGAGCAAAGCAAGCAACGCAGTATCGGGACCAAAGACGCTGTTTTGCTCATTTGCGCATCACTCTTTCCGGTGCTGTCAGCGCCTCGATGAAAGCCGGCCGGCTGAACAGGCGCTCCGCGTATTTCATGAACGGTGCGGCCTGCTTGCCGAGCTGTATGCCGTAATGGTCAAGCCGCCACAGTAGCGGCGCGATTGCCACGTCCAGCATGGAAAATTCCTCGCCCAGCATATACCTCTGCTTGGCGAACACTGGCGCGATTTGCGTCAGGTTGTCGCGAATCACCGCACGCGCCTTGTCTGCCGTTTTCTGGTTGCCCTGCTCGATCGCGTCTATCTGCGAGAACAATTCCAGCTCAAAGCGGAATAGGAATAATCTTGCCCGCGCGCGCATCACCGGGTCGGCTGGAATCAACTGCGGATGTGGATAGCGATCGTCAATATATTCGTTGATGATATTGGCCTCGTAGAGTATCAAATCCCGCTCCACCAGTACCGGCACACGGTTGTACGGATTCATCACCGCCAAATCCTCCGGCATGTTGTAGAGGTCAACATCCACGATCTGAAAATCCATGCCTTTTTCGTAGAGCACGATACGGCAGCGGTGACTGAAAAGGCAGGTCGTCCCGGAATATAAGGTCATCATAGCTGTTACCGCCCACGGTATTGTTGAGTGGAACTGCTCCCCACGTTAAAGATGTTTCTAATGAACGTCCTTCCAGAATTCTTTTTTCAGCATATAAGTCACGACAAACGCGATAGCCAGGAAAAACACAACAAAAATTCCCAATTGCAAGCGGAAAGTCTTGGCCGGCTCCGCCATGAACACCAGGTAATTCACCAGGTCGGCAACCAGCATGTCGTACTGGGCCGGGGTCAGCATCCCCGGTTTCTCCAGCACTAAATTTTGCACTTCACGCTTGTGGCCGTGCGCATCAGTCTGCACTTCTGTTCTCAGCGCCTGTACTCCCTGCAACTCGTGCAACACATGCGGCATGCCCACTCTGGAAAACACCGTGTTGTTCCAGCCGGTATGCGTGGTGTTGTCACGGTAAAAACCGCGCAGATAGGTGTAAAGCCAATCTGCACCGCGCGAGCGGGCGATGAGGGAAAGATCGGGCGGCGTGGCACCGAACCAGTCCTTGGCGTCGTTCTTGTCCATCGCCACCGTCATGGTGTCCCCCACGCGCTTAGCGACGGCGAACATCAGGTTATCCTTGATCTGCTGTTCGCTAAGTCCCAAATCCTGCAAGCGGTTATAGCGCATGTAGGCGGCGTTGTGACAGGTCAGACAATAGTTAATAAAAATGTGCGCGCCGCGCTGCAGCGAAATCGTGTCGTGCAAATCCACCGGTGCCGGGTCAAGCTTGATATCGCTTGAGGCAAACGCCACAAAAGGGGCAAGCAGCAGAACCGGCAGAATGTTCTTCATTATCTCACCCTATCCGGTACCGGTTTGGTCCTGTCTATTTTGGTGTACCACGGCATCAGGATAAAGAACAGGAAGTAAATAACGGTACTTATTTGCGCTACTAGCGTCCGTATCTCGTTCACCGGCTGCGTGCCGAGATAGCCGAGGACGATGAAGCTGATAGTGAACAACGTCAACGCCGTCTTGTAGATCGGACCGCGGTAGCGGATTGATTTGACCGGGCTGCGGTCAAGCCATGGCAGGAAGAAAAAGATGATGACCGCTAGACCCATGAACATTACGCCCCAAAGTTTAGCGGGTACCCACAAGAAATTGAAGGTATTAGCGCGCAGGATGGAATAATAAGACGTGAAGTACCAGAGCGGCGCAATATGCTCAGGGGTTTTCAAAAAATCTGCCGGGATAAAATTATTGTACTCCAGGAAATAACCGCCCATATCCGGAATGAAGAACACGATGACCGAGAATACGATAAGAAAAATCACGACCCCCACCATGTCTTTCACTGTGTAATACGGGTGGAAAGGGATGCCATCGAGGGGGATGCCGGTTTTCGGGTCCTTGTGCTTCTTGATCTCGATGCCGTCCGGATTATTCGAGCCTACTTCGTGCAGCGCAATTAGGTGCGCCGCTACCAATCCCAGCAACACCAACGGCACTGCGATGACGTGATACGCAAAGAAGCGGTTGAGCGTGGCGTCGGAAACTGCATAGTCGCCGCGTATCCACAGCGCAAGATCGGGGCCGACCAAGGGGATTGCGTCGAACAGGTTGATGATCACCTGCGCGCCCCAGTATGACATCTGTCCCCACGGCAGCAGGTAGCCGAAGAACGCCTCCGCCATCAGGCACAAATAAATCAGCATGCCGAAAATCCAGAGGAGCTCGCGCGGCTTGCGGTAGGAGCCATAGAGAATGCCCCTGAACATGTGCAGATACACCACCACGAAAAACATCGATGAGCCGGTGGAATGCATGTAGCGGATCAGCCAGCCCCAAGACACATCACGCATGATGTATTCCACCGAGGCAAATGCGAGATTCGCATCCGGCTTGTAATTCATGGTCATAAAAATCCCGGTGACGATTTGCATTACCAGCACCAGGAGCGCGAGCGAGCCGAAAAAATACCAAAAGTTGAAATTTTTCGGTGCGTAATATTCGGAAAGATGCGTCTTCCATGTGGTCGTCAGCGGAAAGCGCTCGTCCACCCAGTTGAGGAGTGCGGTCATTTTATTATTCATTATCAGGCTACCTTGGAGTCCTCGCCGATCAAAATCTTGCTGTCGCTGAGATACTTGTGTGGTGGAACCACCAAATTAGTCGGCGCGGGAAAGCCTTTGAACACTCTACCGGCGAGATCGAAGCGTGAGCCGTGACAGGGGCAGAAAAAGCCACCCGGCCAGTCGGCGCCGAGGTCAGCCACTCCCTCTTCCTTGCGGAAAGTCGGCGAGCAGCCCAGATGGGTACAAATCCCGACCACTATGAAGTACTCCGGCTTGATTGAGCGCGTGAGATTTTTGCAGTATGTCGGCTGTTGGGGCACATCAGAGTCGGGATCGATCAGCCTGTCGCTGAGAGTCGGGAGCGTGTCGAGCATTTCCTTGGTGCGGTTAACGATCCACACCACCTTGCCTTGCCACTCCACATCGAGCTTCATCCCCAACTCGACTTTGCCGATGTCCACTTCCACTGGCGCGCCGCCGGCGAGCGCCCGCTGGCTGGGCATCATGGAAACGACAAATGGCAGGGCAGAAGCAACGGTCGCCACTCCGCCCACCGCCGTGGTGGTGGCGATGAGAAACCGCCGTTTGCCGCGATTCACCTGATTGCTGTCGGTCATTCAACGATTCCCTAGTTGCGGAGACTAAAAATCTGATCATTTTACCTGAATCGAAAAGGAAACTTAAATTCTTTGACGCTAAAATAGGATGAGGGAGCCGCCAAAAAATACTTTGAATTAGAGAGTTACAACAACTACTCTCGAGATATTTAGAGAGAGTTTGCGCGCAAAAACGCAAGCCGCCTCTGGACACGGCAAATGTTAATATGCGAGGCAAAAATTGTTTCGTGTTAATAAGTTAATTGACTCTGACCCTATTTATGCTGTTTATGCTCTTACGCACAGAATCTAACCCACAGTCGTATGAAACAAGGCTGCATTGGATAGTCTACGTTTCGCTGAAGGCTCTGCTGACGCTCTTCATAGATCCACTCATTGCCCGCGCCACCAGCGTGTTCGCCATCACCAACAATCGCATCATCATCAAAGTGGGGCTCATGTACCGGCACACTCTTGAGATGAACCTTTTAAAAGTCGAGTCCGGTGGATCAAGGCATCTGGGGGCATTTCCTAGGGATGGCTCCATTACAGTCATCGGCACCGGCGGAACGAATGAGCCATTCACCCACATTGCGAATCCGATAGAGTTCAGGAAGCAATTTCAACAGCTTCAAGCATAGCGGGAGACCGTGTCCGCACGCTGCGCCCGCAGCTTTTTCAGGCAAAAGCAAAACTTGCCAAGTATTCCCTTTTATGAGAAAGCCTTTTGCGCGATAATTATGCGTTCAACTTAACCTTATGGTAACCCTGTATATGCGCAAGTTTTGGCTGATTTTTGCCCAGACCGCGACCATCTGCCTCGCGGTGGTGTTTGTGGTCACCACTCTGAAACCGGAACTGCTGCCCGCCGGCTGGCGCGGCGGCAACGTCGTTTCTTTCAAGGAAGCGGCGCAGGACGTTACGCCGAAAAAAATCAATTCCTACAGCGATGCTTCGAAAAAGGCCATGCCTGCGGTGGTCAATGTTTCCACCAGCAAGGAAGTGCGCGTGCCGCGCCATCCGCTGATGGACGACCCGTTGTTACGGCATTTCTTCGGCGACCGCCTCGATGAAAAGCGCCGCACCAACAGTCTTGGCTCCGGTGTGATTGTAAGCCCGCAGGGCTACATCCTCACCAACTACCATGTGGTGAAAGCGGCCGACGAAATCGAAGTGTTACTCGCTGACGGGCGCAAGGCTACCCCGCGCGTCGTCGGCGACGATCCCGATACCGATCTTGCTGTATTGAAAGTGGACATGAAAAACCTGCCAGCCATTACTTTCGGGCATTCCGAAGAAGCGAGCGTCGGCGACGTGGTGCTGGCCATCGGCAATCCCTTCGGTGTCGGGCAAACCGTGACCATGGGCATCATCAGCGCGCTCGGCCGCAGCCATCTCGGCATCAACACCTTTGAAAACTTCATCCAGACCGACGCTGCGATTAATCCCGGGAACTCGGGTGGCGCGCTGGTGGATGTTTCGGGCAATCTGATTGGGATCAATAGTGTTATTTATTCCAGAACCGGCAGCTCGTCCGGCATCGGTTTCGCGATTCCCACCAGTGTCGCGAAGCAGGTGATGGAACAGATCATCAAGAACGGCAGCGTCACCCGCGGCTGGATTGGCGTTGAAGCGCAGGACATGTCCAAGGAATTGGCGGAGTCATTCAAGCTCCCCAATTCCAGCGGGGCCTTGATTGCTGGCGTGCTGAAAAGCAGCCCGGCTGACAAGGCGGGGGTGAAGCCAGGTGACATCCTGCTGGCTGTGGAAGGTAGACCGGTCACCGATTCCTTAAACATGCTCAACCTGATTGCCGCACTCCCGCCGGGGAAACCAGTTGCGTTTACCATGATGCGCAACCAGACCGAAGTGCAGCTTAAAATTACCGTTGGCAAAAGACCGAAACCAGCGGCCCAGGAGCTGGACGACGAGGATGAGGAATAGCAGAGCCGGCTAACGGTTACTCGCTGCGCTTCTTTTGGCTCGCTTCGATATTTTCCGCCTCCGGCTCGGTGAGCGGCCGATAGTCTTCCACTGCACCGGCCGGTTTGCTGACAAGCCCGGCAACCACAATCCCCAGTTCATACAGCAGCCACAGCGGCACCGCGAGCATGATTTGGGAAACCACGTCGGGCGGGGTGAATATGGCGCCGATGATAAACGCGCCGACGATGGCATAGGGCCGCACTTGCTTGAGCTGTGCGACGCTTACCACGCCTATTTTCACCAGCAGTACCACCGCCACCGGCACTTGGAAAGTAATCCCGAACGCAACAAACATAGTGAGCACGAAATCCATGTACTTGCCGATATCAGTCATCACCGCCACACCCTGCGGCGCGATGCCGATAATGAAGCTGAACACCACCGGAAATACCAGTAAGTAGGCGAATGCCATGCCGCACAGAAACAAAAACGTGCTGGCGATGATCAGCGGGCCAACGAGGCGCTTCTCATTGGCGTACAGCCCCGGCGCGACAAAAGCCCAAAATTGGTATAGAATAAAAGGAAGCGCGATGACGATTGCGGCCATCATCGTCACCTTCATCGGCACTAAAAACGGCGTGGTCACTTCGGTCGCGATCATCTGCCCGCCCTGGGGCAGCGCCTTAAGCATCGGCAGCGCGAGCAGCGCATAAATATCACCCGCCCACGGAAACAGACACAGGAATACCACTGCTACCGCAAGAATAGAGCGCAGCAGCCGGTCGCGCAGCTCGATTAAGTGAGAAATGAATGTATCCGGGGTGGCCATTAGTCAGCGCAATGCGTCGAGGCCGGCGGTGGGTTTAAGCTTGTTTGTGCGGGTTGATGGATGGCGTCTCCAGATTGGAGACCGAGGATGATGGCACTGCGTTCTCGACTGTCTTTTCCACATCATCGGCGACTGTCTTGATCTGTGTTTCAGTATCACGCGCGCTTTCGCTCACCGTTTTTTCAACGGAGCGCGCCGCTTCCTGCATGCTGGACTGGAGCTTCTTCAGTTCCTCCATCTGCATCTCGCGGTCAATATCAGCCTTCACCTCGGCAACGTATCGCTGCAGCCGCCCGAACAAATATCCCAAGGTACGCGCCACCTTCGGCAACCGCTCCGGGCCGATCACGATGAGCGCCACCACGGCGATCACCAGTATTTCAGAAAAGCCAACGTCAAACATGGCAAGTGAGGGGTGAGGCGTTAGTAGTGAAAGGGGTTCAGAACGGCCTACTCCTCACTCTTTACACCTCACGCCTTAGTTTGGGTTTTGTCCTTTACTTCGCCTTCTATGGTCTTGCCAGTCGCCGGGGGCTGGATCTGCTGCTCGGTCTTATCCTCTTCCGCGTTGCCGCGCATGCCGTCCTTGAATCCCTTCACCGCGTTGCCGAGATCGGTGCCTATGTTGCGCAGCTTCTTGGTGCCGAAAATCAAGAGCACGATAAGCAGAACAACCAACCAATGCCAAATGCTAAGAGAACCCATGTTCAACTCCTAAGGAACCTCTGATTAAGTCCTCCGCGAATTGCGTTGCCGGCAAAATGCGGAGGGATGCGAGGCGCGCGACGAAGGTCGTAGTTAAGCCTACGAAGCCGAGGAGCGCAACGACGCAGATAACGTATTTTACCGCAACCCGGAGGGACGGGGGCTTTCCGGGCGGTCTGCATTGTCGCTCAGCTTGCCAAGGGGTCTGGCCATTGGCTGCGCCTCGCTTCGCGCATCCCATCCCGGAAAGCCTCCGTCGCAACCACGTGGGACTTAACCAGAGGTTCCCTAGTGTTTACGCCGTCTTGGAGCGGTACAGCATGGGCGGCAGCACCTCAGGTCCGCCGATGATGTGAATGTGCAAATGAAACACATCCTGCCGCGCCACTCTTCCGGTATTGATGATGGTGCGGAAACCATCCTTGCACCCTTGTTCTTTAGCAATTTTCGGCGCCAGCACCATGATTTTTCCCAATACATCGTTGTGCGCCCCGCTGACATGCGCAAGCGAATCAACATGCTGCTTCGGTATCACCATGAAGTGCACCGGCGCTAGCGGGTTGATATCGTGAAAAGCGAGGACCTCGTCGTCTTCATAGACCTTCTTGCTCGGGATTTCCCCTCTCACGATCTTGCAAAAAATGCAGTTCTCCATTTATTCTCCGTCTGCGCATTCCTAGGGCTTGCCTTTTTTGCGTGCCGCTTTCTCCGCCAATCCCGAAACACCCTCGCGCCGCTGCAATTCCTGAAGCACGTCATCCGGCGTCAACCCGTAATATGAAAGCATGACCAGGCAGTGAAACCATAGGTCGGCGGTTTCCTTCACAATCTGTAGTTTATCACCCTCTTTCGCCGCGAGCAGGGTCTCCGAAGCTTCTTCACCGACCTTTTTCAGTATCGCCTCCGGCCCGCCCGCGTAAAGCCTGGCAACATAAGAATCTTCCGGACTCGCGCCTTTGCGGCTCTCCAGGGTCTTGGCGAGGCGTTGCAATATATTGGCGTCACTCATTTCTGGTAAATCTCTTTAGATTCCTTGATGACTGGATTAGTGATCACCCATTTTCCGCTCTGCAATTTCTGAAAGAAACAACTATGCCTTCCGGTATGGCAGGCTATCCCCCCGATTTGTTCCACCGTAAGCAGCAGTACGTCCTGATCGCAATCGAGGCGGATTTCCTTTACTTTTTGCACATGCCCGGATTCTTCGCCCTTGCGCCATAATTTTTTGCGCGAGCGCGACCAGTACACCGCCTCGCCGCTGCTCACGGTGCTCTTCAGCGCCTCGCGGTTCATCCAGGCGAACATCAGCACCTTGCCGCCGCCCGCCTCCTGAACCACCACCGGCACCAAGCCGTCATGCGTCCAGTTTACTTTGTTTAACCAACTATCAGCCATGAACCTATCTCATCACAACCTGACTTCGATATCGTGCTGCGCCATGTATTGCTTGGCCTCCAGCACGGTGTATTCGCCATAGTGGAAAATGCTCGCTGCCAGCACCGCGTCTGCCCTGCCCTGCAGCACTGCTTCCACCAAATGCTGCAAATTACCCGCGCCGCCGCTGGCTATCACCGGGATGTCCACTGCGTCGCAAATCGCCCGGGTGAGCGCCAGATCAAAACCGTTCTTCGTGCCATCGCGGTCCATGCTGGTAAGCAGGATTTCACCGGCGCCCAGCGCCTGCATCTGCTTCGCCCATTCTACCGCATCACGGCCGCTGGCTTTGCGCCCGCCGTGAGTAAACACCTCCCAACGCGGCTCTGCGCCATCGCCCGCTTGTTTCGCGTCTATCGCCACCACAATGCATTGCGCGCCGAAGCGGCTGCTCGCGTCCGCCACCAGTTGCGGGTTTTGTACCGCGGAAGTGTTGATGCTGACCTTGTCGGCCCCGGCATTAAGGAGACTGCGCACGTCCGCCACCGAGCGCACGCCGCCGCCCACTGTCAGGGGGATAAACACCTGCGCCGCCACCTCTTCGATGGCGGAGAGAATCAGGCCGCGCGAATCGGAGCTGGCGGTAATATCGAGAAAAGCGAGTTCATCCGCGCCCTGCTGGTCGTAGCGGTGGGCGATTTCCACCGGATCCCCGGCATCGCGTAAGCCCACGAAATTAACGCCTTTGACCACGCGCCCGCCGGTGACATCCAGGCAGGGGATGATGCGTTTGGCTAGGCCCATAAATCAGTTTTCCAACGCGGAGGCGCAGGGACGCAAATAAATCAGGACAAATCTTTTGTTTAAAATTCTCAGCGCCTCTGCATCCCTGCGGTTCAAGACTTGGCTTTCGAGCCAAGTTTATCTGCAAGCGCCTGGGCGGCTTTGAAATTCAGAGTGCCTTGGTAGATTGCGCGGCCAGTGATGGCGCCCATGATGCCTTCAGACTCCACTTTGCACAGTGCCTTCACATCGTCCAGACTGGCGAGGCCGCCGCTTGCGATAACCGGGACGGTGAGCGCACGCGAGAGTTCCACCGTGGCTTCAATGTTGACACCGTTCAACATGCCATCCCTGCTGATATCGGTATAAATCACCGCCTCCACGCCGTAATCCTCGAATTTCTTGGCAAGATCCACCACGTCGTGGCCGGTGATTTTAGACCAGCCGTCCACCGCTACTTTGCCGCCCCTGGCATCGAGCCCGACCACGATATGGCCGGGGAAAGCGTAGCACGCCTCGCGCAGGAAGCCCGGCGTCTTCACTGCGGCGCTGCCGATGATGACGTAAGCGATACCGTCGTCCAGATAGTGCTCGATGGTTTCCAGGTCGCGAATGCCCCCGCCCAGCTGCATAGGGATTTCATTGTTCACGGCAGCGACGATTTCCTTGATCGCCGCTTCGTTCCTGGGCTTGCCGGCAAAAGCCCCGTTCAAGTCCACCAAATGCAGACGTCGCGCGCCCTGCTCCAGCCATTTTCTCGCCTGCTTTCCGGGAACGTCGGAAAATACCGTGACGTCTTTCATCGAGCCTTGCTTCAAACGCACGCACTGCCCGTCTTTCAAATCAATCGCAGGAATGATTAACATCGCTTCGAATTCGGGAGTAAAGCAATCAGATGCGGTTTGCCCGCCTAGCGGATTTTGAATTCACGATTAAATAATACAACATAAACCGGCACTTTGTGGAAGACACGCATCAAGCCCCCGCGTGAGCCGTCCCGTTCCAGTTTACAAAGTTGGCAAGCAAACGCAAGCCGTCAGACTGGCTTTTCTCCGGGTGGAATTGCACCGCGAAAATATTATCGCACGCCACCGCGCAGGTAAAGGCAAAAGGATAACGGCTCACAGCGGCCACCTGTTGCGCGTCGCCGGCTTCGATGAAATAACTGTGGACAAAATAAAAACGGCTGCCCGGTGAAATTCCCGCCCACAGCGCATGTGTCCCTTGAGGCTCAACCCGGTTCCACCCCATGTGCGGCACCTTCAGCTTCACGCCATTACCATCCACCATCGCATCCTTTGGAAAGCGCCGCACTTTGCCGGGGAGCACACCCAGGCCTTCGACGCCGCCCTCGTCGCTCCACTCGAAGAGCATCTGCAATCCGATGCAAATGCCAAGAAACGGCTTAGTCCCGGCAGCTTCGAGCAGCGGCTTGCGCAAGCCGCGCGCATCCATTTCGCGCATGCAATCCGGCATCGCACCCTGACCAGGGAATACCACACGTTTAGCTTCGCGAATCTGCTGTGCGGAATCAGTAACACTGATTTTTGCATCAGGAGCAACGTGCTCGAGCGCTTTCGCCACCGAGCGCAGGTTGCCCATGCCGTAATCCACTACTGCGATGTCAATCATTGATATTGCGTTAGCTTACAAGCTTCCCTTGGTCGAAGGTAGCCTGCCAGAATTGCGCGGATCGATTTCGGAAGCCATGCGCAACGCGCGCCCAAAAGCTTTGAATACGGTTTCACACTGGTGATGCGCATTCTTGCCACGCAGGTTGTCAATGTGCAGCGTCACCAGGGCGTGATTGACAAAGCCCTGGAAAAACTCGTGCACCAGGTCCACATCAAACTCGCCGATGCGGGCGCGGGTGAATTTCAGGTTGAATTCCAGCTCCGGCCTTCCCGACAAGTCCACCACCACGCGCGACAGGGCCTCATCCAGCGGCACGTAGGCATGGCCAAAACGGCGCACGCCTTTTTTCCCGCCGAGCGCCTTCAGGAAAGCCTGGCCGAAAGTAATGCCGATGTCTTCCACGGTGTGGTGCGCATCAATATGCAAATCACCCTTCGCGGAAATTTCCAAATCCATCATGCCGTGCCGCGCTACCTGATCCAGCATATGGTCAAGAAACGTCACACCGGTGGAGAGTTTCGTCTTGCCGCTGCCGTCGAGATTAAGTTTCACGCCGATTTTTGTTTCCAGTGTATTGCGGGTAACCTGTGCCTTGCGCATGGGTGATTTATTGAAAAAAGTGGGGGTCTTAGGGGATGAGGCTTTGTTTGAGCGCCTGGATGAATTGCTGGTTTTGTTGTGCCGTGCCAACCGTCACCCGCAAGCAGTCTTCCAGCAGTGCATGGCTGCGATTCAGATTCTTAATAAGGACTCCGCGTTGAATTAAGCCTTTAAACACCTCGTCTGCCCGGGATACCCGGAACAGAATGAAATTCGCATCGCTCCGATACGCCAGCACCCCAGGAAGCTCCGACAATTCCGCATACAATTCTGCGCGCTGCGATTTGATTTCCCGCGCCTGCTCAAGCAACACATCCATGCGCTGCAAAAGCATCTCGGCAACGGTTTGTGTCAGCACATTCACATTATACGGCAAACGCAGCTTTTCCAGTTGCGTGAGCCACTCTCTGCGCCCTGCCAGAAAACCCAGCCGCAGTCCCGCCATCCCCAGTTTGGAAAGCGTGCGCATAACCAGCAGATTAGGGTGGTCGGTGATGCGCGGCATGAAACTTTCTTCAGCAAACACATGATACGCTTCATCCACCACCACCAGGCACGGCGCCGCCTTAATAATACGCAACAGCCCTTCACGGTCAAACAGATTACCTGTCGGGTTATTGGGATAGGCAATAAAAATCACTGCTGGCTGGTGCTGATTGATCGCCGTGATGACCGCTTCGACATCGAGTGTGAAGTCGGGATTGAGCTGCACGCCTGCGTAACGCAGCCCGGCGCAGATTGCGATCATGCGGAACAGCACGAAGGCGGGTTCCACGCTCAACAAGCTCGCGCCCGGCTTGGCGACCGCCGAAGCGATTATTTGAATCAGCTCGTCGGAACCGTTGCCGAGCATGATTTCCATGCTCGAAGGAATTTCCATTGCTTCGCGCAGCCGCGCTTTCAGCCGGCTTGCCTGCGGATCGGGATAGCGGTTGATGGCAACGCGGCTCACCAATTGCGCAATCTCAGCCTGCAATGGCGCAGGCAAGGCATGCGGGTTCTCCATCGCATCGAGCTTTACCAATCCCGTGCTCTCCGGCACGTGGTAAACGCTCAACGCATGAATATCATCGCGTATGAGCTGTTCAGGAGATTTGGCCATGATCGAAATTCGCTGCACCGCTATTTCATGCGGTATTGGGCGGACCTGGCGTGTGCCTGCAAACCCTCTCCCATGGCGAGTTCCACCGCCACTTTGCCGAGTTTTACCGCGCCTTCCTTGGATACGCTAATCACGCTGGAGCGTTTCTGGAAATCGTACACGCCCAACGGCGAGGAAAAGCGCGCGCTGCGCGAAGTCGGCAGCACGTGATTCGGCCCGGCGCAGTAATCACCCAAAGCCTGCGAGCTGTAACGGCCGATGAAAATCGCACCGGCGTTCTTGATTTTGGCCGCCCAGCTTTCTGCGTTTTCCACAGAGAGCTCGACATGCTCAGGCGCGATGCGGTTGGCAATAGCGCATGCTTCATCGAGGTCTTTCACCTTAATCAGCGCGCCGCGTTTTTCGAGGGAAGCACGGATAACTTCCCGGCGCGGCAGCGAGGGCAGCAGGCGTTTGATGCTCGCTGCAACCGCGTCTATGAAGTTTGCGTCAGGAGAAAGCAAGATGGCCTGCGCCATTTCGTCGTGCTCGGATTGAGAGAATAAATCCATCGCCACCCAGTCGGGATTAGTCTGCCCGTCGCAAATCACCAGAATCTCAGAAGGCCCGGCCACCATGTCCAGGCCCACCACGCCGAACACGCGCCGCTTAGCCGCGGCGACATAAGCGTTGCCCGGGCCGACGATTTTGTCTACCTGCGGGATGGTCTTAGTGCCATAAGCCAGCGCACCTATAGCCTGCGCGCCGCCAATGGTAAACACACGATCCACTCCGGTGATTGCGGCGGCAGCAAGCACCAAATCGTTCTGCTCGCCGTTGGGCGTGGGAACTGTCATGATGAGCTCGCGCACTCCCCCTAATTTGGCGGGAATCGCATTCATCAGCACGGTGGAAGGATAAGCCGCTTTGCCGCCGGGAACATACATGCCCACGCGCTCGAGAGGCGTCACTTGCTGGCCAAGCAATGTGCCTTCAGTATCACGATAGCTCCAGGATTGGACAAGCTGCTTTTCGTGATAGGCGCGAATGCGCGCCGCCGCGGCTTCCAGAGCATCCCGCTGCGGTGTGGGCAGCATAAGCAAAGCGGCGGCGAGGCTCGCCTGCGGAAGTTCCAACTCGCGCACCGTTTTCGCTTTGAGCCGATCAAAACGCCAGGTGTATTCAAGAAGCGCTGCATCGCCGCGCTTTTTTACCTCCGCGAGAATTTTGGCCACGGCAGTATCCACCTTGGTATTGAGTGCCGCTTCAAAGGTAAGCAGCGCCTTAAGCCTGCGTTCGAAATCGCGCTGGGTGGTCGAAAGACGCCTGAGCTTAGCCATGGCTCACCGCCTTTTCAAATGCGTCAATGAGCGGCCTGATGGCCTCGCGTTTCAGTTTCAGCGCCGCTTGGTTAACGATGAGCCTGGCGGAAACCGGCGCGATTTCTTCCACTGCCTGCAGGTTGTTGGCTTTTAGCGTGTTGCCGGTGCTCACCAGATCCACGATAGCATCGGCCAGCCCGGTGAGCGGGGCAAGTTCCATCGAGCCGTAGAGCTTGACGAGATCAACATGCACGCCTTTCGCCGCGAAATGTTCGCGCGCGGTTTGCAGGTATTTGGTGGCGACGCGCAGCCGCGCGCCCTCCCGCACCGCGCTTGCATAATCAAAACCCGCGGGCACTGCCACCACCATGCGGCAGCGGGCGATGTTCAAATCCAGCGGCTGGTACAGCCCGGCGCCGCCGTGCTCGTCCAGCACGTCCTTACCGGCAATACCCAGTTCCGCAGCGCCGTATTGAACGTAAGTGGGCACGTCGGAAGCGCGCACGATGATGATGCGGATGTCAGCGCGGTTAGTGGCAAGTATCAGCTTGCGCGAGATTTCCGGATTGTCGAGCGCAACGATGCCCGCCGCTTTCAAGAGCGGCAAGGTCTCGTCGAAAATACGGCCTTTGGATAAGGCGAGGGTAATGCCTGACACGGCGGTCTCTATAAACTAAAAAACGCATTTTACCGCAGAGAACAGGCGGCGCGGAGAAGTTTTCTTTGAAAATCAATGCGCGCGGCGGATGCACGCGCCTAATTGCGACAGTTTCTCTTCTATACATTCGTAGCCGCGGTCGAGATGATAGACGCGGTCCACCACGGTTTCACCGCGCGCGACCATTCCCGCGAGCACCAGGCTTGCCGAGGCGCGCAAATCGGTGGCCATGACTTTTGCGCCATCCAGTTGCGCGACGCCTTGCACCATTGCGGTATTGCCTTCGACCTCGATCTTGGCTCCCATGCGCCGCAGCTCCTGGACATGCATGAAACGGTTTTCAAAAATCGTCTCAGTGACGGTGGAAGCACCGTGCGCCACGCTGTTCAACACCATGAACTGCGCCTGCATGTCGGTGGGGAAACCCGGATAAGGCGCAGTGTGCACGTTGACCGCTTTGAGTTCCCCGTTCATCTTGAGGCTCACCCAGTTATCCCCTGATTCGATATCCGCTCCGGCCTCGCGCAGCTTCTCCAGCAGCGCATCGAGAATATCCGACCGGGTATCCTTGAGGCGAATGCGCCCGCCGGTGGCCGCTGCCGCAACCAGAAAAGTACCGGTTTCAATGCGGTCAGGCATGATGCGATAACGCGCGCCGTGCAGCTTGCCCACGCCTTCAATGGTAATCATGTCGCTGCCTGCGCCGCGAATGCGCGCCCCCATGGCGTTGAGGCAATTTGCCAGATCCACTACTTCCGGCTCACGCGCTGCGTTTTCAATCACTGTGGATCCTTGCGCCAGAGTCGCCGCCATCATCAGATTCTCTGTTCCGGTGACCGATACCAGATCCATGAAAATGCGCGCGCCCTTCAAGCGCTTCGCCCGCGCATGGATATAGCCGTGCTCAATGACGATTTCAGCGCCCATCGCCTGCAGGCCTTTGATGTGCAAATCCACCGGCCGCACGCCGATCGCGCAACCGCCAGGGAGACTCACCCGCGCCTCGCCGGCGCGCGCCAGCATCGGTCCCAACACCAGGATGGAAGCACGCATGGTTTTCACCAGCTCGTAGGGTGCAACCGGATTGTTCAAACGCTCCGCAGTGAGCTCAACCTCCATTTTCTCATGGAGCGACACTGCGACACCCATTTGCCCGAGCAGATTGAGCATGGTGGTAACATCGTGCAAGTGCGGCACATTCTCGATTTTCAGCGGCTCGTAGGTAAGCAGGCTCGCACAGAGTATCGGCAGAGCGGCGTTCTTGGCGCCGGAAATCCATACCTCGCCTGAAAGCGGCGCACCGCCCTGAATGACTAGCTTGTCCATTCTTCCGGACTATAAGTCTTCATTGACAGCGCGTGAATCTCCTCTCGCATCCTGTCGCCTAACGCGCGGTATACGATTTGGTGCTGCTGCACCCGGCTCTTGCCGCGAAAAGCGGCGCTCACAATGACCGCTTCGAAATGCTGACCATCGCCCTGTACTTCGACAAACTCGCACGGCAGATTGTCTTGAATGTAACTTTTGACGTCTTCGGGCTTAATCATAAGGGTGTTTAATAGCGTAACTTGTAACCGATTTTGAGCAACCACAAGGTAAGCAATGATAAGACTAAGAAACAGCTTGCGACAACGGCGATGCTCAAGCCTGGCGCAACATCGGAAAGCCCGAAGAAGCCGTAACGGAAGCCGTCAATCATGTAGAAAAAAGGATTGAAATGCGACGCCACCTGCCAAAATTGCGGCAGTGAATGTATCGAATAAAACACCCCGCTCAGGAAGGTCAGTGGAATGATGATGAAATTCTGGAACGCAGCAAGCTGGTCGAACTTGTCGGCCCAGATGCCGGCGATGATCCCCATGGCGCCGAGGATTCCGCTTCCCAGAAACGCGAACAGCAACACCCACAACGGGTATGTTAACGGCACTGCGACAAACCACAGCGTGATTGCGAACACCCCCAACCCCACCAACAACCCGCGCACCATGGCCGCCAGCAGGTAAGCCAGGAAAAACTCCCCGTGCGACAGCGGTGGCAGAAGGATAAAGATGATGTTTCCGGTGATCTTCGATTGAATCAGGCTGGAGGAGCTGTTGGCAAAAGCATTTTGCAGTACGGTCATCATCACCAGCCCTGGCACCAGGAATGCGGTATAGCTGACACTTTCATAAACCTGCACGTGCTCTTCCAGAACGTGGGAAAAAATCAGCAAATACAACAGCGCGGTCACCATCGGCGCCAGTATGGTTTGGAAACCTACTTTCCAGAAGCGCAGCAGTTCTTTGTAGAACAGGGTCGAGAACCCGCGCATCAGTGCTTGCTCATTATTTTCACAAACACTTCTTCCAGGTCGGGCTGTAGTAACTCGATTTCCTGCGCCGCGATGCCCGCTTCGCGCAGCCGCAACATTACTTTTTCCAGTTCCGCATAATCGGGCAAAGCCAGCGTATAGCTTGATTCACTGCGCTGCGTGAGCAAAGACTGCAAATCGGCGGGCAGGTGATCCGGCGACAGACGCAACTTGATTCGGTGTCCGGAAAAACTTTCCAGAAGATTTTTGGTGGTGTCGAGCGCGACGATTTTCCCCTGTTTCATCATGGCGATGCGGCTGCATAGCGCTTCCGCCTCTTCCAGATAATGCGTGGTGAGCACAATGGTATGGCCGACGGCGTTAAGTTTTCTGATGAACTGCCAGAGTCCCTGACGCAGCTCCACATCCACTCCCGCAGTCGGCTCGTCAAGCACGATGACCGGCGGCTTGTGTACCAGCGCCTGAGCCACCAGCACGCGCCGCTTCATGCCCCCGGATAAAGCACGCATATTGGTATCGGCCTTGTCAGCAAGGTCCAGATGGTGAATCACCTCATCAATCCAGCCGCGATTATTTTTAATCCCAAAATAACCGGATTGGATAGTGAGCGTCTCTCGAACCGTGAAAAAAGGATCGAACACCAGTTCCTGCGGCACCACGCCGAGCACACGCCGCGCTTCGCGGTATTGAGCGACGACGTCAAAGCCCATTACCGCAAGCTTACCGTGATCGGCGCGCGACAACCCGGCGAGGACATTGATGAGAGTGGTTTTGCCGGCGCCGTTGGGTCCCAAGAGCGCAAAGAACTCGCCCTGTGCAATTTCCAGGCTTACATTCCTCAGCGCCTGAACCAAACCAAAGTTTTTATGCACTTCTCTAATTTGAATGGCGGGAGTCATGTATCGTGCTGAGGTGTGAAACCGGGGAGAAAACAACTAAGAAACCTGATTATTCGTTTACCGATAGCCCTGCTCCTTCGGTTCTTACCCCTCGCCACAAAAGGGTATTAATTCCAGTACACCGTAGACCGAGGCAAGGCTTTTCATATTATCCGGCATATTGACTACGCACAGTTGCAAGTTGCGGCTTTTGGAAACACGCAGCCATTCAAGTACCATACTGATGGCAGCAGAATCCACCTCATCCAGCCCGCTGAAATCAATTTGCTTAAGTTCGGGATTGAGCTGCTGCAGGCCTGCCTCGAGCACCGACATCACGTTACCGATGGTGACCGGGCCTTGCACCCGTAACCGGCTGCCGTCACGAACAATCATTTTGTTTCCGACAGTACCTGCAGGTTGGCCGGTTTTTCCTCGCCGCTTTCGAGTTTTTCATTCTTGTCCATCAACGTCTTAATCAACCCGTCTATGCCTGAACGGTTGATTTCATTGTTGAACGTACTGCGGTAATTCGTCACCAGGCTGATCCCGGCCACAATCACGTCGTAAACTTTCCAGCCTTGCTGTGTCTTTTCCAAGCTGTAATCGATCACGATTGGCTGCCCGCCGGGCTGGTTAATCTCCACTTTAACTGTCGCATCATCGCCCTTGACATCGGCGGTCTTCACTTCGTAGGTCTGGTCCTTGTAGTTGGTGAGCGCAGAGGAATAAGTGCGTACCAGTAACGTACGAAATTCTTTTACCAGCGCCTGCTGTTGTTCCGGCGTGGCGGTGCGCCAGTTTTTACCCACCGCGAGCCGGGTGATGCGGGTGAAATTGAAATGTGGCAGGATTTTCGTTTCCACCAGATCCACAAGTTTTTTGCGGTCGCCGGTCTGGATTTCCTTGTCCTTTTTAATAATGTCCAGCACCTCTTTAGAGGTGTTCCGCACCAGCACATCCGGTGGCACAATGTCCGCGGCCAGCGTCAAGCCACTCGCGAATGCCGCCAGCACCAGTAGCAACTTCGGGATAATTTTCATTTCTTGTCACCTTCAGCTTTGTTGAATAAAAACTGGCCAATTAACTTTTCCAGCACTATCGCAGACTGGGTTTTCTTGATGGTTTCCCCCGCCTGCAGAATTTCGCTGTCGCCTCCCGCATCCAGCCCCACATACTGATCACCGAGCAAACCGGATGTGAGGATGCTGGCGAAAGTGTCCTTGGGAAACTGATAACGATTCTCGAGACTTAAAGTTACTCTCGCCACGTAGTCCTTGTTGTCAAAGCGGATTTCAGCGACGCGTCCGACCACCACTCCGGCGCTTTTCACTGGCGCGCGCACTTTTAAGCCCCCGATGTTCTCAAAATTGGCATACAGCACGTAATTATCACTAGACAAGCTAAAGCTGCTAAGGTTGCCGACTTTGAATGCCAGCATGAACAAGGCGACGATTCCGGCAAAGACGAATACGCCTGCCCACAAATCGAGCGTTTTAGATCCCATCACCATCCTCCAAGCATAAAAGCTGTCAACACAAAATCCAGCGCCAAAACCGCTAGCGACGAGATAACCACGGTGCGCGTGGTGGCACGCGACACGCCCTCCGCCGTGGGGTTGCAATCATAGCCTTCAAACAAGGCGGTCAGCGTCACCGTCACGCCAAACACCAGGCTTTTGATCGCGCCGTTCAGTACATCATCAAACACATCCACTCCAGCCTGCATTTGTGCCCAGAACGCGCCTTCATCCACGCCGATCAGCACCACGCCCACGATATAGCCGCCGAACACGCCGACTATGCTGAAGATCGCAGCGAGCAGCGGCATCGAGATCACACCCGCCCAGAAGCGCGGCGCTACCACGCGGGCAATCGGATCCACCGCCATCATTTCCATCGCGGAGAGCTGCTCGGTGGCTTTCATCAGGCCGATTTCGGCGGTAATCGCGGTGCCGGCACGCCCGGCAAACAACAACGCGGTCACCACCGGCCCCAGCTCGCGCACCAAAGAGAGCGCAACCAGCAGACCCAGCGCTTGTTCAGACGCGTATTTCTGCAGGGTATTGTAGCCTTGCAGTCCCAGCACGAAACCGACGAACAGCCCCGATACTATAATAATAATCAGCGAATAGACACCGACGAAATAAATTTCGCGGGTGATCAGTCCGAAGCGCCGGAAACTGGTCCCGGAATGAATGAGTGTAGCCCAGAGAAAACGGCTCTCAAGGCCGAGCCGCCACACGCTGTTTACTGCCCAGCCGCCCAGCGCTTGCAGCCCGTCGGGGATCGCCTTAACCACCGATTTCACCCAGCCCCATGTCCTGGGCATAAGGCTTGCCCGAATAATGAAACGGTACCGGACCATCCATTTCCGCATGCACAAACTGGTGTACGAACGGCAGCGCAGACGCACGGATTTCATCGGGAGTGCCCTGCGCCACCACCGCGCCCTCTGAAACAAAATAGATATAATCCACGATCGCCAACGTTTCCTGCACATCGTGCGTCACCACGATCGAGGTCGCGCCCAGCGCGTCATTCAAGCGCCTGATGAGGTTGGCGATAACGCCGAGCGAAATCGGATCTAGGCCAGCGAAAGGCTCGTCATACATGATGAGCATGGGATCGAGCGCAATCGCGCGCGCAAGTGCCACGCGTCGCGACATGCCACCGGAGATGGCGGAGGGCATGAGGTGGCGCGCGCCACGCAAGCCCACAGCATGCAGCTTCATCAGCACCAGGTCGCGGATCAGCGGCTCAGGCAAATCGGTGTGCTCACGCAGCGGAAATGCGACATTATCAAACACCGATAAATCGGTGAACAAAGCACCGAATTGAAACAGCATCCCCATGCGCCGACGCATGCGGTACAGGTCGTCATGTCCCAATTCATGGATGGTCTGGCCGGCCACCCTGACCGAGCCCGTTGCGGGCTGCAACTGGCCGCCAATGAGCCGCAGCAGCGTAGTCTTGCCGCAACCGCTGCCTCCCATGATGGAAACTACCCGGCCCTTGGCAACGCGCATATTCATTCCCTTGAGGATGGGGCGCTTGTCGTAGGCAAAATTGACGTTGTTTATTTCAACCAGATGTTCCGTGGGCACGATTATGAATGGTACGCAGGTCCGGAAAGCTGAATTTTAAACTAGTTATACTAAATATAAAAATCGGACAAAATTTGCCGCATTGGCAATAGACGGCACTTCCTCGTAGCGTGTTACCATGAGGCGAAACCAGAGGGATTTCGGACCCCGGCAGCCATGCACACACACGCCCTGCAATTTATTAATATCAGCAAGAATTTCGGAACATACCCTGCACTCATAGAGGTAGCCTTCAGCGTCGAGAGCGGCGAATATTTTGCTCTGGTCGGAATTAACGGCGCCGGCAAAACCACGCTCTTAAAATGCCTGCTGGATTTTTGTGAACCGAATGCGGGTAAGATTGAGATTTTCGGCACTTCCCACCGCCTGACCGCTTCGCGCAAACGCCTGTCTTTCCTGCCCGAGCGTTTTATACCCCCGTTTTACTTAACGGGAACGGACTTCCTGCAATACATGTTGAAGCTGCAGGGATTGCCATATGATACAACCCGGGTTGAGGACATGCTTGCTGCGCTTGATCTTGATTTGACAGCGCTCCAGCTCCCAGTGCGCGCCTACTCCAAGGGCATGACGCAGAAGCTGGGGCTTGCGGCGTGCTTTCTCGCCAGCAAGGAACTCTATGTGCTGGATGAGCCTACCAGCGGCCTCGACCCCAAGGCGCGTGCTCGTCTGAAAGCGAAATTCAAGGATTTGCGCAATCAAGCACGCACCGTGTTCTTCACTTCGCATACGCTCGCCGACGTGGAGGAAATCTGCGACCGCATGGCAGTAATCCATGCCGGCCGCCTGCTGTTTGTGGGCACCCCGCAACAGTTGTGCCGCCTCCACGCAGCGCCAAACCTGGAACAGGCATTCTTGTCCTGCATAGGCGAGCCAGGGACCATGACGGGGAATTAGGGAACCTCTGATTAAGTCCTCCGCGGATTGCGTTGCTGGCAAAATGCGGCGTCTGCGGTGTTGCTCGGGCTAGCGTTACTACGGAGTAGCGTTGCGCCCTCGCGCCTTGCATCCGTATCTTTGGGACAGCAACGCAAAGGTGCTTTACTATGTTAGAGACTCCAGGATTCTGGCAAAATGACCACGATCGTTTTGCATGAATGCAGGGAGAACGGTGGAAACTCAAGCTAAACCCGATTTGCTGATCGTTGACGACGACCCGCTCATCACCGATACGCTGAATTTTGTGTTGAGCAAGGATTATGTTGTCTATGCCGCTGATTCACGCAACCAGGTAAAAAGCCTGCTGCGTCAGCTCGACAAACCGCCGCAGCTTGCGCTGATTGACCTTGGGCTACCGCCCACCCCGCACCGCCCCGACGAGGGTTTCCGCCTGATCAGCGAACTGCTGGCTTACGCGCCAGGCATCAAAATCGTGGTGCTGTCCGGCCAGAACGATGAGGCCAATGCGCGACATGCGCGCACCCTAGGCGCTATTGAATTTATCCCTAAGCCGTGTGACCCGGAAAAACTTAAGTCGCTGCTCGCCAAGGCGCTGCAATTCCGCGATGTGGAACTGGTGGTGGCGCCCGCAGAGGGGGGAATCATCGGCGTAAGTTTAGTGATTGAAAAACTGCGCAATCAAATCGGCCAATATGCCAACGCGCCGTTTCCGGTGCTCATCGAAGGCGAGTCCGGCAGCGGCAAGGAACTCGTCGCCATTTCCTTGCATAGCTTGAGCGGCCGCAGGCAAAAACCGTATCTGGCTCTTAATTGCGCAGCGATTTCCCCGAACCTGGTGGAACCGACGCTGTTCGGTTACAGCAAAGGATCTTTCACCGGCGCCACGGCGCCGCATTCCGGCTATTTTGAAGATGCAAAGGACGGCACGCTGTTCCTCGATGAAATCGGCGAACTGCCACAGGAATTGCAGGCGAAGCTTTTGCGAGTGCTGGAAAATGGCGAATACCAGCGCGTCGGTGAAACTGCAAGCCGCACCAGCAACGCGCGCGTGGTTGCCGCCACCAACCGCGACCTGCGCCAGGAAATCAAGGCCGGCCGCTTTCGTGCCGACCTGTATCATCGCCTGAGCGTATTCAGCATCACCGTGCCATCGCTACGCGAGCTGGATGAAGACAAACTAACGCTGCTCGACCATTACAGCGATTTTTATTCACGCCAGAGCCGGGTTGCGCCATTTAATCTGGATGAGAAATCGCTGGCCCTGTGGCGGGATTATTGCTTTCCCGGTAATGTGCGGGAATTGCGCAATATCGTGATTCGCCTCACCACTAAATATCCTGGACAGGCCGTCGGGACCGCGCAATTGCAGGGCGAGCTGGACATGGAAAGTATGGATGCCAAAATGCCTGAGCCGATGATGGATCAGGACTCTAAAGCCCTGTTGGACGCGGCGAGAAAGCATTTGCAGACGCAAAAAAATTTCGGCCTGGATGTGATGCTGCAACAATGGGAAAAAAGTTATGTGGAAGCCGCGCTCTCCATCACCCACGGCAACCTCTCGCAAGCCGCGAAGCTGCTGGGGGTGCGCCGCACCACCTTGTACAGCCGTATGCAACAATATGGCAATCTGGAGAATAAGGAAGATTAATCCCGATGTATTACGCTCATTTCGGCCTGACGCAACCGCCATTTAAGATCACCCCCAACACTGAATTCTTTTTTCCCGGGGGTAACCGCGGCGCGATTCTCGACGCGCTGCTCTACGCCATCTCGAATGGCGAAGGCATAATCAAGGTGAGCGGCGAGGTGGGCAGCGGCAAAACCATGTTGTGCCGCATGCTGCAGACGTGCTTGCCACAGCAAATCGAGTCCGTCTATCTCGCCAATCCCAGCGTCTCCCCTGACGAAATCGTGCACGCCATCGCCTTTGAGTTGCAGTTGCCGATCGGGGGCAATATGCCGCGCATCAAAGTAATGCAGGAGCTGCTCAACTATCTGCTGGAGCGGCACGTGCAAAAGCGCCAGGTGGTAATTTTTGTCGAGGAATCGCAGAGCATGCCGCTCGCCACGCTTGAGGAAATACGCCTGCTCTCCAATCTGGAAACCGGAAGCCACAAGCTATTACAGATCGTGCTTTTCGGCCAACCGGAGCTCGACGAAATCCTGCGCCAGCCGCAAATCCGTCAGTTGCGTGAACGCATTACTTACAGCTTCTCGCTGACTCCGCTGAATGCCCAACAAATTAAAGAGTATCTGATGTTCCGCATGCGCGCCGCGGGCTACCGCGGCCCGGACCTGTTTTCCCCGGGCGTGGTGCACATGATCACCAAAGCCTCAGAGGGACTCACGCGCCGTGTGAACCTGCTTGCCGACAAGGCGCTGCTCGCGGCATTTGCAGACAGTACGCACACCATCAAGCCCAAGCATATCAAGGCAGCAATCCAGGACAGTGAATTTAGCAACGACATTGGGCAACGCCGCAGGCCGTTTCCCGGGTTGGCATGGCTTGTGTCCGGAATCGTACTCGGGGCATTGTTGTACGGTGCTTACCTCTCGGTCTGGCCAATACTCGAAATACCTTCCGATAATCAGCCCGCTGTCAGTGTCGCACCAGTTCCGCAAAGCGCACTGGTAAAGCCTGTCGCAGCTGAAGGAGCCCGACCGGACACAGCTGAACCGCCCGCAGAACCACCCTTAGCAAAACCACCCGTAGCGGAACCACCTGTAGCAGAATCACCCGCAGCGGAACCTCCCGCAGTTGCATCTAGCCCTTCCCAAGCTTCCGAGCAGGTTAGCGCGCAAAAAACCGGCACCGGAGAACTCGGCCTTCCGCTGCGGCTGTCCTCTGCGGTTACGCTAGCCCGAGCAAGCGCAGAGGTCAAACCTGATAAGCCGGCCCAACCCAAAGCGTACGACGCCACGTTTGAACAATATCCGATTCTGCAGCAGCGCATCGAAGCGGCGCAAAACGCGTTTGCCCAAGCCTCAGCGGATGATTTCAGTATCCAACTGTTCCTCACCGACGAGGTGCGCCCGCCACGTATCGAACGCTTTCTTACGCGCGCCGCGAAGCTGATGAATCTCGAAGAAATTTACGTGTACCCGGTGAAGATAGGCGGACAAGCGAGATTCAGAGTGTTTTACGGAATCTATCCTTCGCAGCAGGAAGCCAGGGTGGCAGTGAGCCAACTTCCCGCTAGATACGCTGAATCGTTCCATCTGAGGCTGTTGAAAATAGGCGAATTTCAAAACTAGCTTCCGGATTTACGGAAATTACGCAAGTCTGGAATAAACCCCTGAATGTGCGGGTATAAAGCTTGTTGCTCTATATAGTTTGCCTAGAATGTTTAGATAAGTTGTAATAAAATCGTGCTAGGGTTAAGATTTATAGGGAATATCATGTGTTGCTTGACATAAGGGACCGGGCAAAAATGCAATACCACTGTTTATTGCGATTCTTTTTTTCCATGTCACTGGCCTTGCTCTTCAGCGGCTGCGCTGCCAATTATCCGCAAATCCCGCAGTCGGAAGGCCATATCAGCGCCACTCTCGCGCCTGAAGCAGGCGGGATTCCGGCTCCTGTCAAAACCACCGCTTTCATGCCTCCGCCCAAAGCGGCGGAAAAGCCGCAAACCTACAGCGTTGTGGTAAACGAAGTACCGGCAAAAGAATTGCTGTTTGCCCTGGCGCGCGACACCAAGCAGAACATAGACATTCACCCCGGCATCCAGGGGTTGGTAACGCTTAACGCGGTGAATGAAACCCTGCCCGCGATTTTGGAGCGCATCGCGCGGCAGGTGAACATACGCTACAAACTGGAAGGCGATACCCTGGTGGTGACTCCCGATACCCCTTATTTCAAGAGTTATAATGTCGACTACGTCAACCTTGCGCGCAACACCACTTCTAACGACAGCGTTTCCGGACAAATCTCCTCTGGTGCCACTGGTGGCACGGGCGGAGGAACACAGTCTGCAGCAGGCGGCGCTAACTATTCCAGCACTAATGTCACCAGCACCTCCAACAACAATTTCTGGGAAGTGCTCAAAGAGAACCTCCGTAGCATTTTGAATGCTACCCGCGCCCAGTCTCAAAGCGCTGAAGACAAGGCTGCGCGCGCCGAAGCCTTCCTAGCGGCACGCGAGGAACGCCTGCAGCAGGCGGGAGCGGTAGCGCGCGCCGGGGCCGGTGCCGACAAACTCTATGCCACCGCTTTCAGCGGCGGCCCAGCGGTAGCTGGCGATGTGAAAGACGATATCGTGCTCAACCCGGTTGCGGGCACGGTAAGCGTGATGGCGACGGAAAAACAGCATTCGCTGGTGCAACAATACCTCAACGGCGTGACTGAAGCGTCGCAGCGCCAAGTGCTGATCGAGGCCAGTATTGTTGAAGTCACGCTCAGCGACCAGTATCAGGCGGGGGTGGATTTCAGCAAAATCGGCAATTGGACCATCAACCAAACCCTGACCACTCTGAGTACTGTTGCCCCCCCCATCACCACAATAGCCTACAACGTCGGCGGCAGCACCAATATTAACTCCACCATTACGCTGCTTGAGACGTTTGGCAAAACACGCGTATTATCGAGCCCGAAAATGATAGCGCTCAACAACCAGACTGCGCTGCTCAAGGTGGTGGAGAATGTTGTTTATTTTTCGGTTACCGCGGTGCCTGCAGTGCTCAGCACCACTACGGCGGCGGCAGTCCAGCAGCAGACGTTCAACACCACGGCGCAGACTGTGCCGTTGGGTCTTGTAATGAGCGTCACCCCGCAAATCAATGAAAACGGTATGGTAACCCTGATCGTGCGCCCGACCATTACCACCGCGCCCACTTCAGTCCAAGACCCCAATCCCGGTCTTATAGTGACGACAAGAACTGCTCTGGGAGCAACCCAAACTCAGGCCATCCCCAACCTGGTGCCACAGGTCAGGACCCAGGAGATTGAATCGGTGCTGCAAGTAGGCAGTGGACAAATAGTGGTACTGGGGGGCTTGATGCAGGATACCGAAACGCGCAAACGCAACTCGATACCTGGCCTGGGAAAGCTTCCGCTGATCGGCGACTTGTTCAGCTTCCGTGATGACAAAGTGACCAAAAGCGAGTTGATTGTTTTCTTGCGCCCGACGGTGATCACCAATCCGTCGCTGGACAGCAACGAGTTGAAATTCTTCAAGCGCTTTTTACCCCAACCTGAAACTTCCGGCGCCAATCAATGAGCCTGTTGATGAAAGCCTTGCAAACCGCGGCCCAGAACCGCGAAAGTTCCGGCGAGAAAAGCCACGGGCAAGTTGCGCCGCCAAGCGCTCCTGCTCTTGCCCTGCAGCCGCTGCAAGCCGAGCCAGAAGCAGCGGCATGGAAAGTTCAGCCTGAAGCCGCACCGAGCCCTGAGTTGGCTGCAACCGTGATGCGCGCCAGTGAGATTCCAAGCGGCATCGGCATTTACATTCGCGGACATCCGGTGGTGCTGCTCGGCATGGTTGCCGCACTGTTGTTAATTGGCGGCGGAATCTATGTTTATCTGGCGATCAGCAAACCAGGTATGTTCGTCACTCCCGCCCAGCCGCCTGCTCCCGCCCCGGTCGCCGCTGCGCCGGCAAGGCAGGCGAAACCCGAGCCGCAACCGCCAGTGGCGGCCTCTCCTGAAATACAAGGGAAACAGGGAGAGCGGCTGGCGGCAAACGAGCCGCAACCGCTGGTGGCGAATCTTCCTGAAAAACAAGAGCAACAGGGACAACTAGCCGCGCCATCTCCTACGCAGCAGCGGCTGCAGCAGCGGCCGTCGCGTGCAGCTTCACAACAAAACATCAGTATCACTCCCGCCAAGACCACGCCAGTAGTTGAGCCACAGCTTGTGGCCGCTTACCAGGCATTGCAGCAAAACCGCCTTGATGCGGCGCAGGAGTCATACCAAAAAATACTGCTTACCGAGCCTAACAACACCGAGGCGTTGCTAGGGCTTGCCGCCATCGCCGAACAACAGAAACAACCGGACAAGGCGGCTCAGTATTATCTGCAGGTCCTCCGCCTGGATCCGAAAAACGCCATCGCCCAAGCCGGGCTGCTCGGAATCGTGGGACACACTGATCTGCAAGCGAGCGAGGCGCGCCTCAAGCAGTTGCTCGCGCGCGAACCCTCAGCGTTTGTGTATTTCACGTTGGGCAACCTGTATGCCGAGCAGTCACAGTGGCCAGCGGCGCAAGCTGCGTACTTCCAAGCCTTCCACTTGCAGCCGGACAACGCGGATTACGCCTTCAACCTTGCGGTCGGTCTGGAGCATCTAAATCAACCCAAGCTTGCCCTGAAGTTTTATCAGCAAGCGCTACAGCTCGCCAAAGACAAGGGTCACGCTAATTTTGAATTAAGCCTGGCGCAAAATCGCATCAGTAAATTGTCTTCCCTGGAGTAAGCGTGGCAGAGCAGCGTAAAAAACTGCGCCTCGGCGAGCTGCTGATTCAGCAAGGCTTGATCACCCTCGACCAGCTGCGCATCGCGCTGACCCAGCAAAAGCACGAAAAAATTCCCATCGGCAGGCAGTTGGTGAAGCTGGGGTTTGTCACCGAAGCGGTGATCCGCGACCTGATGGCGCGCACCATCGGCCAGGAAAGCATTGATCTCTTGCAAGTAGTTGCGGACGGCGAAGCGCTCAAGCTGATTCCTCAGGATTTCTCCCGGCGCTACCGCATGCTGCCAATTGCCTACGATGCCGAACGCAAGTCTCTCACGGTAGCAGTGAGCGAAATTTTCAACGTGGTCGCGCTGGACCAGTTGCGCGCCTTCCTCGGCACGCAGATTGAAATCAAGACCCTGCTTGCCGGCGAGGCTCAGCTTGAAGAAAGCATAGACCGTTTCTACGGCTTCGAGCTTTCGGTGGACGGCATACTGGAGGAAATCGAAACTGGAGAAATCGATTATCAGAGCCTGCAAATGGCCGGCGACGAGTACACTCAGCCTATCGTGCGGCTGGTTGGTGCCTTGCTGGTGGACGCGGTAAAACGCGGCTCATCGGATATTCACTTTGAGCCGGAATATGCTTTTTTGCGCATTCGCTACCGCGTTGACGGCGTGCTGGAGCAGGTGCGCAGCCTGCACAAGACCTACTGGCCGGGAATTGCGGTGCGGCTCAAGGTGATTTCCGGAATGAACATTGCTGAAACCCGCGCACCACAGGACGGGCGCCTGTCACTCAATCTCAACGGCCGGCCAATTGACTTCCGCGTTTCCACCCAGCCTACTATTTATGGCGAAAATATCGTGCTGCGCGTGCTCGACCGCGAAAAATCCATCATCAGCCTGGACCGCATGAACCTGCAAAAACAAATGGTCGCGACGCTGGAAGCAATGCTGGCACGGCCGGAAGGGATACTGATTCTCACCGGCCCTACCGGCAGCGGCAAGACCACCATGTTGTATTCACTGCTCTCCAAGCTCAATAACGAAGCGGTGAACATTATGACGCTGGAAGACCCGGTGGAATACCCGGTGACCATGATGCGCCAGACTTCGGTCAACGAGGCGGCGAAAATAGATTTCGCCAACGGCATCCGTTCCATCATGCGCCAGGACCCGGACATCATCCTGGTCGGCGAAGTGCGCGACCGGGAAACCGCGGAAATGGCCTTCCGCGCAGCGATGACCGGCCACCAGGTGTTCACTACCCTGCACACCAACTCGGCGCTGGGGGCATTCCCGCGCCTCATGGACATCGGCATACCGCCAGACATCATCGCCGGCAACGTCATCGGCGTGATTGCGCAACGCTTAGTGCGACTGCTTTGCCCACGCTGCAAACAGGCTTATTTTCCGAATCAGGAGGAAATACAACTGCTGCGGCTGCCGCTAGATTCAAAGGTCAAAATCTATAAATCGGTAGGCTGCGAGCATTGTCAATCCAAAGGTTATAAAGGACGCCTGGCACTCCTGGAAATTTTGCAAATGGACGGCGATCTGAATGAACTGGTGTCGCGCCGCGCTACCGCTAGAGAACTCAAGACCGCAGCGCTGCAAAAAAGTTTCCGCACGCTTGCTGAAGACGGCATTCAGCGCGTGCTAGAAGGCTTGACCAGTATTACCGAGGTGTCGAACTCGGTGGATCTCATCGGACGTATGACTTAACAGCCGTCGGGGCCAAGGCAGAGCGGCAAACCAATCATGTCCACGTTCCAGTACAAAGCGGTAGACAAAGAGGGCAGACCGGCACGCGGCGATCTCAACGCGATCAACGAAGTCGATCTCGAGTTGCGGCTAAAGCACATGGGGCTTGACCTCATTACCTTCCGCCAGATCAACAAAAGCGCATCCGCGTTGGCGCGCGGCAACATCACGCGCCGCGACCTCATCACCTTCTGCCTCGACATGGAGCAGATCTCGCGCTCCGGCATCCCACTTATGGATGGTCTGCGCGATCTGCGCGATAGCATCGAGAATCCGCGCTTCAAGGAGGTCATCACTTCGTTGCTCGAGGACATGGAAGGCGGTAAACTGCTGTCACAGGCGCTGGCGATGCACTCTGCGGTATTCAGTCATGTGTTCGTGAGCCTGGTGAAAGCGGGGGAGCAGGCAGGCAAGCTCACCGAAGTTTTCGAAAACCTTGCGACGACGCTGAAATGGCAGGATGAACTAGTCGGCCAGACGCAGCGCTTGATGCTCTATCCCATCCTAGTGCTGTTCATCATCATAGGGGTGGTGGTCGTGCTGTTGGTGGTGCTGGTGCCGCAAGTGGTTTCGCTGTTGAAAAGCATGAACCTGGCATTGCCGCTGCAAACCCGTGTGCTGATCTTCCTGTCCGAAACGATCGTTTACTACTGGCCGTTGCTGCTTGGCGTGCCGGTTGTGGTGGGCATTACCTTTAGCATGGCGGTGCGGCAAAGCCAGAAAGCCCGCTATTTGTGGGACTATTTGAAGTTGCACTTTCCTATCACCGGTGAGATTCTGCAAAAAATCATCTTGGCGCGCTTTGCCAACTTCTTCGCACTGATGTACCAATCCGGCATTACCATACTGGATGCCATCAAGACCAGCGAGGAAATCGTCGTCAACCGCGTGATTGTCAACGGCCTGCAGCGCGCCGGGCAGCAAATCGCCTCGGGCGAAAGCCTTACCGAAGCGTTCCGCAGCCTGGGTGTGTTCCCGCCGCTGGTGCTGCGCATGCTGCGCGTCGGTGAGACCACCGGTGCGCTGGATACCGCCTTGTTCAATATCAGCTATTTTTACAACCGCGACGTCAAGGAAGCCGTGGATAAAGGGCTAAAACTGCTGGGGCCGCTTACCACCGTCATCCTGGCATCGATTTTGTTATCCATCATGATGGCGACGTTGCTTCCGGTGTACGATATCCTGGGTAAACTTAAATATTAATCAACCCTATGGCCGACAAACTTTTATTGTGCGTTTGCGCCACCTCGGCTACCGCCGGCCGCTGGCACGGGGGCAAGCTGGTTGCAGTCCAGGTATTCTCCAACGATCAGAGCGGCTGGTCCGGCTTTAGTGGATTCCTGCAGGGCAGCCCCGGATTACCAGTGCACATCATGGTGGATGTGGTTGAAGAGGATTACCGTTTTGAAAACCTGCCCCATAGCATGGGCCGTGACCGCAAGGAAATGGTCTCCCGCAAGCTCAGGCAACTGTACCGCAACAACCCCTATTGCAGAGCCTGGCTGCAAGGGCGGGAGACTGACAAGCGGCGCGATGACCGCTATCTGTTTGCAGCGTTTACCAACCCGGATCTGATCGCCGGCTGGCTCAATGTCATCGAAGCACAGCAGGCACCACTGGCAGGAGCCTTCCTGCTGCCGATGGCCAGCCATAATCTTCTCAAAAAATTCGGCCTTGGCAACACCGGCAGCCTGCTGCTGGTAACGCAAAATAGCGCCGGACTACGCCAGACCTTTTTCCGAGACCAGAGACTGCGCATCAGCCGCCTTTCGCAGCTGGAAAATATATATGATGAATCGCGCATCACTGAATATGCCGAGGAAATCGGCAACACCCAGCTCTACCTCGCGGCAGTCAAGGTCATGCCCCTGGAAGAGCCGCTGCTCGTCGTCATCCTCGATCAGAGTGAAACACTGACCGGTCTCAGCAGAGAGCTGGTCAAACAGCAATCCAACATCCTGTGCCAGCATTTTGGCCGCAGCGAGATCGTGGCCAAGCTGGGGCTGGCGCCGGAGCTGCTGCAAGTGTCTCCCGACGTGGTGTATATGCATATGATGGGAGAGCAGCAGCCGAACAACATTGCACCAGCGGAGAAAACCCGCCTTTTCTGGCTATATCAGGCACGCCGCAATATTTACACGGCCAGTGCGGGAGCGGCTTTGCTGGCCGTTTTGTGGTGCGGAAACAATCTGTATCGGCAATATGACTTCAAGGCGCAAGCATTAGAAACAGTGCAGCAGACCGAGTGGCAGCAAGCGCAGTATCTGGAAGTCACCAAACAATTTCCTGCGGCGCCGACTTCAGCGGAAAATTTAAGAAACGCCGTTGAAATCGCGGAAAAAATCAGGCAGGGGGAGCGCACACCCGAACTTATGCTGAGCATAATCAGCCGTGCGCTGGATGCGAGTCCCAATGTAATGCTGAAAAGTGTGAGCTGGAAATACGGCAAAGAGGGAAGAGAAGCAGAAGAACTGGCAAGGCAACCGCAAGGAGCCGGTGCAAACAGGCAAACCGGCCTGATTGAGGCAGAAATCAGACCTTTCAAAGGCGATTACCGCGCCGCGATGACCAGCATCAATAACTTCGCGGAAAAACTCGGGCAGGATAAGTATGTCGCCTCAGTAAACGTGATACAGCTGCCGCTTAACATCAACCCGGGAACCAGCTTAAGCGGCAACACTGCCGACAGCCGCGAGCAATCTTCCAGCGCTCCTTTCAAAGTCGCGCTCTCATTGAGGCAAGAACCATGAGGTCATCCGAACTGCGCGCGCTGCGCGCGCCGCTCGCCGTGCTGCTCATCGCCTTGCTGACGGGCGGCGCGGTGGTATTTTACTCCAAGTATTTAGCCGATGCCTCATCTCAGCTACTGGATCAGCAACAAAACCAGTTGCGTGAAGCACGTATCCGTTACCAGAAATCCGGCGATGAAAAGGGAATCATCACCCGTTACCTGGATGACTATCAGCGCTTGCAGAAACAAGGTTTCGTCGGCACCGAGCCGCGCATCAACTGGCTCGACGGATTGCGTATCGCGAACCAACAAGCAGAGCTGTTCGGAGTAGAGTATCAGATCGGCGCACAGCAGCCGTATGCGCTAGCCGCTGAGTACAATCCCGGCAATTTAGCCATACAGCAGTCGCTGATGAAGCTCAATTTCCGCCTGCTGCACGAGGGAGACTTGATGCGCTTCTTCAACATCCTCTCTACAAAAGGCGTGGGGCTGTTCCATCTCAACCAGTGTAAACTAGAGCGGCTGGACAGCAATGCCACCACCGTCCGCTTTCAGCCCAACTTGCGCGCCGAATGCAATCTTACCTGGATCACCCTGAATCCTGCCGATCCCACGAGGAGCAAGCAATGAGATGGCTGGCATTTATTACATTGATGCTGCCGCTTGTCAGCTCCGCGGCAGAGCCGCTGGGGCGGCTGTTCTTTACCCCGCAGCAACGCTCCACCCTCGACAACGCCAGAGGGCAGAAGATCAAGATTGAAGTCGAGGTCGAGACCGAAACGCCCACCCCCCCGGAGAACATCAGTGTCAACGGCGTTATCAAGCGCAGTGACGGCCAATCCACGGTCTGGATCAATAACCGGCCGCTCAATGAGAAGCGCGCCCCGAGCGGCATAAAAATCATCGGCCGCAGCGCAGACAATACCAGCGTTACACTGCAGTTGCCGCAATCCAGCCATAACGTGGATTTGAAAGTCGGACAAAACCTGGACGCAGTAACCGGGCAAATCCAAGAAAGTTATCAGAGATCGCCAATGCCTCCGCTAAACGAGAAAATAACCGCTCCATCAGCGCAAAGCGCACAGCAGAATGCCACCCTTGCACCTACGTCTAAAAAAACAAAATCCAGAATTTCCGCCACGGAAGCAGACGACGAGGTTGTTTCGGAACCGCCTCCACAGACCGATGAGCAATCCGCAAATCCATCAACAAAGTAATCCCTCCAAATTCACTACTGATAAGTCTCTCTTGCCATCGGGCATCTCAATGCGTGGCGGACGGGAAAGCGGTCAGACCTTGTTTGTGCTTCTGGTATTGATCATTGCAATAGCTATCGGATTCGTATTTGATTATTCAAGGCCGACCGCGCTCGCCATTGAGCATGACAAGCAAACTGCGGCCGCGTTGGCGCTGGCAAAAACAGCGTTGATCGGCTACGCGGCCAGCGATGCCAATCGCCCCGGCGAACTGCCTTGCCCGGATGTAGATAACGATGGAGCGAGCACGCCGCCCTTGGATTACGTGGGTAGCAACTGTGGTAATCTTGTTGGGAGATTACCGTGGAAGACATTAGGACTTCCGGATCTGCGCGATGGCAGCGGCGAAAGATTGTGGTATACGTTGTCAGACAATTTTCATGCAGGCGCCAATCCGCCGCTGACCAGCGATACCATGGGTCAGCTAACTGTCACCGGAGGCGCGCCCGCCACCAACGTTGTCGCGATTGTATTTTCCCCGGGGGAAGTGCTCAACACGCAGGTGCGGGACCCGGCGAACCAGAACAACGTCGCGAACTATCTCGAAGGCGAGAATGCGAACGGCGACACCATTTTCACGACTGGCGCAGCCAGTGCCACCTTTAACGACCGCCTGCTGGTCATCACCACTGCCGACCTGATGCCGGTGGTTGAACAGCGCGTGGCGCGTGAGATAATTTCAATCCTGCAAAGCTACAAGACGGCGACCGCCGCGCTGGGGTATAACGGCGGGGCCGGGGTCTATCCGTGGGCGGACATCAGCGACGGTAACAGCAATACCGGGCTAAACCGCGGCCGGTTTCCCTGCAATTCCGCCACTCCCGAAAACTGGGGTCCCCCTATGCCGACATTGCCCAACTGGCTCACGAACGGTTGTCTGGTAACACCACTCAGCGGCTGGTCGAAGGTGATCTATTACGCCGCCGCGCAAAACCGGCTCGATGCGGGTTGCTCAACCTGCACGGCCGCTACGCTCAGTGTGGACGGCGTGGCCGGTACTGACCTCGTGCTTTTGACACCGGGCGCGGCGGGTGCAAGCCCGCGCGGTGCGTGGACCACCGCGTATTTCATAGACAGCGAGAACACCAACAATGACGACAACTACGTCACCCCTTCCTCGACCGCTTATGATCGTAACCGCCTATTCAAAATTCCCTGAACGCGCCATCGGCTTTACCCTCATTGAGCTGGCTATCGTTCTGTTCATTCTCACGCTGATGTTAGCCGGCTTTCTGGTGCCACTCGCGACACAAGTCGATCAACGCAACATCAGCGACACGCAAAAAAATCTCAATGACATCAAGGAAGCCCTGATCGGGTTCGCGCTGGCAAACGGCCGTCTGCCCTGTCCTGCAGATCCAACCATCGCAACTGGTCTGGCCAACGCTGGGGTGGAAAGGGCCATATGCACGGGAGCCAATGTAAAGGGAGTATTACCTTGGACGACTTTGGGCGTCAACGAAACCGACGCTTGGGGAAGGCGCTATACTTACCGTGTAACGCCGAGCTTTGCGGATGCGATTCCCGCCAATACCTTCACGCCGCCAGGTGGTTGCGCCCCCACCCCGCCCCCGACGCAATCATCGTTCGCGCTCTGCTCTCAGGGCGACATCACCGTCACCGACGGTTCGAGCAACATTGCCACCCAAATTCCGGCGGTCATTGTTTCGCACGGCAAGAACGGCTACGGAGCTTACACGAGCTTGGGCACTCAATTGTCTACAGCAGGCGCAGGCTCGGACGAGATTACAAATGCCAATGCCGGCCTCACATTTGTCAGCCGCACTTATACGGACAATCCCGCCGCAACCGGCGGAGCGTTTGATGACATCGTCGTCTGGATCACTCCAAATATCCTGCTCAACCGCATGGTCGCCGCCGGCAAGCTGCCGTAAAGGATGTTACGCCGCCGGAGAAAGCTCGAAGCACACCTTGCCGATCTGGTTGCTGGCAAGGCGCAAACGGTAACCCTGCTCCTCTGCTTGGCGCCATGCCTGGAATAAGCCTATCCCCAGCCCCGTTTGCGAGGGCACAGGTCCGCTGAATAGCTGCCTGGCGACGGATTCGCTGAGCGGAACGCCATCATCGCAAATACTGAGCTTGGGTTTCAAAGCGCATGAAAAACTTACGCTGATGCGCAAGCCGGGCTCAAGCTTTCTTTTTTGCAAAGCATTTTGCAGCAGATTGTCCGCGATGCTGTCGAATAGCTCCGCCGGAACCAGCGTGTTTGTGGCAATATCCAGGTCCTTAAACTCAACCGGTTCGCTGATATTACGCTGCTTGAAATTACCCCACCAATCTGGCGCCGGAACCTCGCGGGTTTCAGACTTCTGCGGTGCTTGCAATTTATCCATTGTCCATTGCAGGCGCTGCACGATTTGCGGCAACTGGCGTTGGATCAGGGCGCGCAGCGCTTCGGCGTCGTTTTCATTGCTGGTTTCGGCGGCAACGCAAAGCGATTTTAGAGACTGTAGTAGATTTTTCACGTCATGGGTCAATCTGGCGCCCGTCTCATATACCGCCTGGGTATAGGCGTTTTGCCGCTCCTGCTTTTCCCGCTGCTTGGCACTATAAAAATCCGCCAGCAAGCGGAGCAGCAACTTGACATGGAGCAGCAGTGCGGGACTCAACTCCCACTTGCTATACAAAACCATGTTGAGATCACCATATGAAAACTCGGCGGGAAACTTGGAGACGCCGCCCTGTTTCCGTTCACTACCCGGTACCCGCCAGCTTATTCCCGCGACCCAGGGAAGCACGGTAATTTCGTGTACCGCCATAATCAGGAACTTTTCCGGATTGGCTTCACGGTCGGCAAGATTTGCAAGGCTGTGCATCCAGCGCTCGAATGGCAGGCCAACCGAGAGCAGATAGCGCGACACCAGCTGGCCCATTCCGTCAAAGCCGGAACGCGGGTCCCACAGCCAGCTTAATGCGAACAACAGAATTGATATCATTCCCAGGGTTTGCACAAGGGCCAGCGCGTAGCCGCCCTGATTCACCTGCTTCACCACGAATGCGCCAAGCACCAGCGCGGCAGTAAGCAGGAATAGCAAGAGGCTGTAAAACAAATCCACTACGCGCTGTCCCGACTCAGGTTCGGTTTCCGTCTTGATAAAAAATATCGACACAATCGGCAGCAGCAGTCCGTAGCGGGCCAGCAGCGACATTGCATCGGGAAACTTGAGATCAGCAAAAAGATGCGGCACTACCCACATCAAGAGCACGGCGAGCAGATAGATCGCGGCTAGCAGTGATATGGCGCGCTGCCCGCGCTGGCGCTTGCCGGGCACATTGCCGCCAATTAGCGCAAACAGAACCGAGATCCATACCGCCATCAGCCACCAGCTGTTCCAGACGGTAAACAACACCCCGGTAACGATTACCAGCACGGCATGCCGGATATCCAAATTGCGTTCGCCGCCCCATATTGGCTGCCACAGCAGAAATAGTCCGAAATGCGACAGCACAAACCCGCGCGCAAGCCAGCTATCCATCTCTAATAACAGCACTGCGTGCAGCGCCAGCAGCATCAGGCCAAGAAACCATTGCTGGCGGGAAGCGACGAAATTCTGGCTCAAGCCGATTATTCCAGTAGGGGGCATAGGCTATGGCCCGGCATAAAAATTGTTAGGGTAGCTTGCACTTGCATGATTTACAAATTCATCCGCTTAATTTGAGTTTATACTTCACTCCTTGGTTTTATGCTACTGTCACATGAGCTCTGCACGCTACCAAGTCTTGACTATTACCCGCTTCACCTTGCTTGAGGCGCTGCGAACCCGCCTGCCTTGGCTGGTGCTGGCAACTATACTGCTGGCGGTTCTAGGCAGCCTGTTCGTCAAGCAAATCGCGATAACAGAAACCGCGCGGCAGCAAACCGCTTTTCTCGCCGCCAGCTTGCGGTTTGCCGCGGTATTTATCCTCGGGCTTTACATCAGCAGCAGCATGGTACGCGAATTTAACGACAAAGGACTTGAGCTTTTGCTCTCCTTGGATTTGCCACGCGCTGCCTATGCCAGCGGTAAGTTTTTGGGATTCTCCTTGATTGCCCTGCTGATGACCGCCCTTATTTGCCTGCCGATTTTCTTCCTCGCGCCGCTGCCAGCAGTGTTGCTGTGGGGTGTATCGCTGGCGCTGGAATTGTGGATCGTTGCCGCATTAAGCCTGTTTTGCACCATTACCTTTACCCAGATCATGCCCGCCACAAGCTTCGTACTGGCATTTTACATCCTTGCACGCGCCATCACTGCGATCCGCTTGATAAGCGGTTCCACACTGCTTGATCAGAGCAGCCTGTCGCATCAAGTAACAGTGTTCCTGGTGGACAGCGTGTGGCTTTTGCTGCCCAGCCTAAATGTTTTTACCCAGACCGCATGGCTTGTCAACCAGGCTGAGTGGCGCATGATTTTGCCAATCGTAGTACAAAGCGCGATTTATATCGGACTGCTGATGGGTGCGGCGTTATTTGATTTTTATCGCAAGAACTTGTAGGCATGCAACAACGTGCATTAAGGACGGCGCCAAAATCCGTTGCATGGATTTTAATAGCGAGCCTCTGCCTGCAGCTTGCATGGCAGTCCAGCCGGCCACGTCCCGCTGCGTACGCCGAGGCGCTGGTTTTTCCTCCAGACGGTAGAACACTTCAAGCACTCAGTCTGGGCGAGCCTATCGCTTTGTCACAACTTATGACGCTTTACCTGCAGGCGTTCGACAATCAACCGGGCATCAGCATTCCGTTTCTCGATCTCGATTATGACCGCGTTGAAACCTGGCTTGCACGCATCCTCGAGCTTGATCCCGTCGGCCAGTATCCGCTCCTCATGGCCTCCCATCTCTATGCCCAGGTGCCGGATGAGCAAAAGCAGCGCAGAATGCTGCAATTCGTTTATGCGCAATTTTTTCACGACCCCAACCGGCGCTGGCCATGGCTGGCCCACGCCGCAATCATGGCCAAGCACCGGCTGCACGATCTGCCGCTGGCCCTGAAATACGCGCAAGCTATCACCGCGCATGCCTCCGGGCCGGCGGTGCCGCACTGGGCAACGCAGATGCGCATTTTCCTCCTCGAAGACATGGGCGAAGTGGAGAGCGCTAAAATTCTACTGGGCGGGCTTCTGGTAAGCGGGGTCATCACTGACCCTCATGAGATTCATTTGCTCACCGAAGGTCTGCAACGGCTCGAGTCTGAGGAAAAGTCGTCGAAGACGCCGAAAAAATGACATTTGAAATCGACCACAAGCTTAGCTTGCCTGCCTACCCGGCATAAATGGCCTTGACAACACCCTTGTATATCGCCAAACTGCGCCCCAATGTTGTGTTTGCCCGGGCAAAACGCGAAGCCGGGCATGGAATTTGCTGCTATGTTGTGTATTCAAGAACTTTTACGGTGAAAGGTATGGCTAAAATGATGCGCAAGCAAAGCGGTTTTACCCTGATTGAAATCGCCATCGTGCTGGTGATTATCGGCTTGCTTTTAGGTGGTGTGCTGAAAGGACAGGAACTCATCACCAGCGCCAGGGTGAGGAACGTCATCAGCCAGCAGGACGGCATCAAGGCGGCTTTCTTCGGGTTCCAGGACCGCTACCGCGCCCTGCCCGGTGATTACCCTGGCGTGCAGGCAAACGCCAACATTCCCAACGTGGCCGCGATCATCGGCGGCAACGGTGACGGCCAGATACTCAATGCTGGCGGCAACAATGAACAGACGATGGCCTGGACGCACTTGTCGCACGCGGGTTTTCTCACCGGCAGTTACAATATGACAACCGCGACCGATGCCGTCTCCGCGGCCAACACTCCGGCCAATACTTACAACGCTTTTCTGCAACTCATCTACGACAACGTTTACAGCATCACTACCGGCGACCCGGGGCCGAGCAACCGCCATAATCTGAAGACGGGCAACCAGGTACCGGTTGAAATCTTGACCGAAGTGGACCGCAAGATTGACGACGCCAATCCCGGGCGCGGTTCGTTCCGCTTCAGCGTATACGGCAGCCCAGGCACCACCGCACCCACTGCTGCAACCTGCGCCGACGCCACTATCGCAAACTGGCTTACCACCAGCGGCCAAACCGATTGCGGCGCTGCCAGCCTGTTCTAGCAAGATCTGCGAAATTAAAAAAGCCTGCTTGCTGCGGGCTTTTTTATCGCCAAAAGATTCATCCCTGCATTAATTTGATCTCTGCAGCCGCGAGGTTGTCTTCGGTTCCCAACAGCACCATTACATCGCCCGCTTCGATGCGCATGTCCGAAGAAGGAGCAAGTCCGCGGATATTACCCTTCCTGATCGCGGTTACTTCAACAGAATAATTTGCCAGATTGATTTCCCCGAGCGTTTTGCCTACCGCCGCCGCACCCGGGCTAATCACCACGGACTGCAATCGCGGTTGCAGCTTTTCGCTGCCAGGCTCAGTCTCGTCAGTAATGCCATGGAAAAAACCGCGAAACAGGTCGTAACGCCGCTCGCGGGTTTCCCGTATGCGCCTCAGTACACGATTTAACGGCACGCCCAGCAGCATCAGCGCGTGCGAAGCGAGCATCAGGCTTCCTTCCATGATTTCCGCCACCACTTCCGTGGCGCCCGCCTGTTTGAGCCGCTCCAAATCAGCATCATCCACAGTGCGCACCAGCACCGGCAGATAGGGCCGTATTTTTTGAACATGGCTTAAGATTTTTAATGCCAGCTGCACATTGGATTCCGCCACGACCAGCGCTTTGGCGCGCATCAAGCCCGCAGCGATCAGCACTTCGTACCTGCCGGCATCGCCATAGACCACGTTCTCACCCGCCGCTGCCGCTTCTTTTATCCGTTGCGGGTCGAGATCCAGCGCCACAAAAGGGATATTTTCCTGCTCCAGGAAACGCGCCAGATTCTGCCCGCTGCGCCCATAACCGCAGATGATCACGTGCTGCTCCTCTGCCATGGTTTGCACCGCGATGTTATGCAATTGCATAGCGCGGTTCATCCACTCCGCGCCGCTGAAATGCAGCACCAGGTGTTCGCTTCTCTCGATGATGAACGGCGCAGCGAGCATCGAAAGCAGCATGGCGGCGAGAACTACTTGTATGACGGCAGGATCGAGCAGTTGCAGGCCTGCCGCCTGCCACAACAACACGAAACCAAATTCCCCGGCTTGCGCTAAGCACAATGCGGTGCGCAGTGCAATCCCTGGCTGGCTGCCGAACATGCGGCTCAAGCCCGCGATCAGGAGAACCTTCAGCAACACCAGCGCCGTGAGCAAGCCGCCCACCGCAAGCCAGTTCTGCAGCACAACCCTGATATCAAGCAACATGCCGATGGTAACGAAGAACAACCCTAGCAGCACGTCGCGAAACGGCTTGATGTCGGCCTCCACCTGATAGCGGTATTCGGTTTCCGAAATCAGCATCCCCGCGAGAAAGGCACCCAGTGCCAGCGACAAGCCCGCCATGTCGGTGAGAAAAGCCAGGCCGAGGGTAATCAGCAGTACGTTGAGCACGAACAGCTCGGGTGATTTTTGCCTTGCCACCAGATGAAACCACGCACGCATCAACCGCTGCCCAAAAAACAGCAGCACGGTCAGCGCCACCACGGCTTTCAGCGCGGCAATACCCAGCGCGGAAGTCATGCCGCTTCCTTCCGCCAATGCCGGCACAATGATGAGGAACGGCACCACCGCCAAATCCTGAAACAGCAACACACCGATTATTTGCCTGCCGTGTTGCGTGGGAAGCTCGAGGCGTTCCGCCAGCATTTTGCTGACAATGGCAGTGGAAGACATGGCAAGCGCCCCGCCGAGCGCGAGGCCCGCTTGCCATTCCAAACCCAGCGCGAGACTGCTGAGCAAGACAATCAGCAAGGTGAACACCACTTGCGCGGCGCCCAGGCCGAACACGATGCGGCGCATGGTGATGAGCTTCGGCAGGCTGAATTCCAGGCCGATGCTGAACATCAGGAACACCACGCCGAATTCCGCAAGGTAGCGCGTCTCTTGCGCTTCGTGTATCCAAGAGAGCGCATGCGGGCCGATGACGATGCCAACCAGCAAATAACCCAGCAGCGGCGGCAGCTTAAGCTGCCGGAACAGCACCACCACCAGAACTGCAGCGGCAAGCAGAATCAACACCAGTTGCAACGTAGTGTGCATCGCAGGTTTTCCATATTGACCGATCCAATGATGCCGCAATGCGCATGAAATGCAAGTGGCGGCGGCATAAGTAACGCCTCCTGTCCGGCTATGGCTGCCGCAAACAGTGTCCGGGGCGCCTTCTGCTATACTTGCGGCGATGAGCACCATGAAAAATCCCACCAAGCCTGCGCTGCCGAAAGCGCTCACTCTGGCGCGGCAAGTGCTGGAAATCGAAGCGCGCGGCATCACTGCTTTAATCGAGCGGCTGGATCACCATTTTGCGCGCGCAGTGGAGTTGATGCTGCAATGCCGTGGACGGGTAGTGGTCAGCGGGATTGGCAAATCCGGCCACATCGCGCGCAAAATCGCATCTACCTTGGCAAGCACGGGCACACCCGCGTTTTTTGTGCATCCCGCGGAAGCGAGTCACGGCGACCTGGGAATGATCACCCGCGACGATGTGATGATCGCGCTTTCCAATTCCGGAGAAAGTGCCGAGCTTCTCACCATCGTGCCGCTCATCAAGCGTCAGGGCGCGAAACTTATTTCTGTTACCGGCAATTCCAAATCCACGCTCGCGGTCGAAGCCGACGTACACCTCGATGCCGCTGTGGCCGAGGAAGCCTGCCCGCTGGGGCTTGCGCCTACCGCCAGCACCACCGCCGCCTTGGCGTTGGGCGATGCGTTGGCGGTGGCGCTCCTCGATGCACGGGGGTTCGGCGCCGATGATTTTGCACGCTCGCACCCCGGGGGGATGCTTGGTAGAAAACTGCTAACCCACGTGGGCGATGTGATGCGCACCGGAGCGGCCTTGCCGGTCGTGCCTGAAAGTGCTTCGCTGTTGCAGGCGATTCTGGAAATATCGAAAAAAGGCATGGGCATGACTGCGGTAGTCAATTCACGGCAACAAGTGGTCGGCATTTTTACCGATGGCGATTTGCGCCGCGCTCTGGACAAAATCACGGATTTGCGTGCGGCCATGGTGGCACAAGTCATGACGCGCGGCCCGCGCACCATCAGCGCCGACCGTCTGGCCGTGGAAGCAGTGCAAATGATGGAAGAGTACAAGATAAACCAGCTGTTGGTGGTGGACGCGGAGCAGAGCTTGAACGGCGCGCTCAATATGCATGACCTGTTCCGCGCCAAAGTCATTTGACGGGCCATCAGAAACCATCGATTTCTTAACATGCAGGACGTGTTTGAAAAAGCCAAACGCATCCGCCTCGCGATTTTCGACGTGGATGGCGTGCTCACCGACGGCAGCCTGTATATCTCGGACAGCGGTGAAGAGTACAAGGCCTTCAACACGCTCGATGGCCATGGCATGCGCATGCTCAAGCAAAGCGGCGTGGAGCTTGTCATCGTCACCGGCAGGACTTCGCGCTGCGTGGAAATGCGCGCGCAAAATCTCGGCATCGGGCTACTCTATCAGGGCGTTGATGACAAGCTTGAGGTTTACTTCTCCCTGCTCGCGAAATTTGGGTTTGCCGCCGAAGCCACGGCTTTCATCGGCGATGACGTAGTGGACCTGCCGGTGATGCGTCGCTGTGGTCTTGCCATATGCGTGCCCGATTCGCCGGCGCTGGTCAAGCAGCACTCACATTACGTCACGCAACTGCCGGGCGGATGCGGAGCGGTGCGCGAAATCTGCGAGCTCATCATGCAGGCGCAAGGGACTTTCGAGGCGCAAATGTCGCGCTATCTGAAATGAACAGCCGCCTGCTCATATGGGCGCCGTTGCTGATGTTGCTGCTGCTCGCGACATTGACCTGGTGGCTCGACAGCAAAGTGCAGCCCCTCACCCCGAAGCGCGACGGCAGCAGCCGCCACGACCCCGACTACATCGTGGAAAACTTTACCGTCACCCGCATGAGCGAGGATGGAATGCCACGCTACATCCTCACCGCAAAAAAAATGGTGCATTATCCGGATGACGACACCACGCACCTGGAAAGTCCGGTGTTCCGACATATCGAAGGCGGCAAGCCGGAAATCAACATTACCGCAAACCACGGGCTGCTCACCAGCGGGAGCGAGGATGCCTATTTCACAGGAGATGTCAAAGTTGTGCGCGAAGCGCGCGACAATAATCCGGAACTCAAGGCCTTTACCAGTTTTCTACATGTCATCCCCGATCAGGACCTGGCGAAGACCGACAAGCCGGTGACATTGACCGACCCGCATAGCATCGTCACCGCAGTTGGCTTAGAATTGAACAACGATACGCGAGTGCTTAAATTGCTATCCAATGTTAAAGGACATTATGACAACCCCAGGTAAGGCCGGCCACCTGTTGCAATGGGTACTTAGCGCCTTGCTGGTCTGTACGCCCGCGCTTGCTGAGCGCGCCGACCGCGGCAAACCGGTCAATGTCGAGGCAGATCAAGTCAACGTGGATGACACCAAAAAGGTGAGCGTGTTTGAAGGCAACGTGGTGCTCACCCAAGGCACCATCGTCATCCACGCCAGCAAAATGATCGTGCGCCAGGATGCGGAAGGTTTCAATTCCGGCATCGCGTACGGCAATCTCGCGACTTTCCGCCAAAAAATGGAGGGCGCTGACGAGTACATCGAAGGCGAGGCGGAGCGCATTGAATACGACGGCAAGAAGGAGAAACTGGAGCTGTTCACCAACGCCCACGTTAAACGCGGCCAGGATGAATTGCGCGGCAATTATATTTCCTATAATGCGGTAACCGAATTTTACCAGGCGTTAAGCGGCAAGCAGCCCGCCAACGGCGGCCGGGTGCACGCAGTGATCCAGCCCAAGGAAAAAAACGCCAAATCCACTTCGCCTGCTCCCTCGGCAAGGCTGAAACCTTCTTCCAACATTACTAATCCACCCAAGGAATAAACGGCTCAAAGACGGTGGTGAAAACCGGCCTTGCGTTGACTATTGGCTACTGGAAATGAGTGAACTTAAAGCACAAGGACTTAAAAAGCGCTATAAATCTCGCACCGTAGTGCGCGATGTCTCGCTGGAAGTAAGCAACGGCGAAGTAATCGGTTTGCTGGGCCCCAATGGCGCCGGCAAGACCACCTGCTTTTACATGATGGTGGGCCTGGTGGCTCTGGATGGCGGCAGCATTATGCTCGATGAGCGCAATTTGAGCCATATGCCGATCCACCGTCGCGCTCGTTTGGGTTTGAGCTACTTGCCGCAGGAAGCCTCGATTTTCCGCAGGATGACGGTGGCGGAAAATATTCAAGCGGTGCTGGAATTGCAGAATTTCCAGTACGACGAAATCCAGAACCGTCTTGACGATTTGCTGCACGACCTGCATATCAGCCATTTACGCAACAACCCCGCCCTCTCCCTCTCCGGCGGCGAACGGCGGCGCGTCGAAATCGCCCGGGCATTAGCTTCCCAGCCGCGCTTTATCCTGCTCGACGAACCTTTCGCCGGAATTGACCCCATCGCAGTGCTGGATATCCAGAAAATCATCGGCTTTCTGAAGGAAAAAGGCATCGGCGTGCTGATCACAGACCACAACGTACGCGAAACCCTGGGGATTTGTGACCGCGCCTACATCATCAACGACGGCTCAGTGCTCGCCTACGGCAAACCCGAAGAAATCGTTTATAATGAAAGTGTGAGAAAAGTGTATTTAGGCGAACATTTTCAGTTATAAACAAGCGGTTGCGGGTTATGACGCCATCTTTAAAACACAGCCCACAATAAAAAACACGAAATCTCAAGAGAATGAAGCACACCCTACAGCTCAAGCTGTCGCAGCATCTGACGCTGACGCCGCAACTTCAACTATCCATACGTCTATTGCAACTCTCAACCCTGGAGCTTAACCAGGAATTGGAACGCTTCCTCCAGGAAAACCCCCTGCTCGAGCGCGATGATGAGGTGGGCGAAGAAGCGGCACCGCTGCTTTCAGGCAGCGTCAACACCAGCCCCCATGACGAGCCGACTGCAAGTGAGCCAACAGAAAAAAACTCTCCCGAAGCCGCGCCCGGCGTCGCTGACATGGTAGAAGGCGTCTGGCTTGAAGGCGCGGGTTCCTACAGCGCGCGCGACGAAACTGAGGAAAGCGAATACCCGCAGCTTGCTGCGGTTGAGCCCACCTTGCGCGAGCATCTCAATTGGCAGCTCAATCTCACCAACTTCGCTGAGCGCGACAAAAGACTGATATCGCTTTTGATTGACGCACTCGATGAAGACGGCTGCCTGACACAGCCACTGGAGGAGCTCGCCGCGCTGCTGCCCGAAGAGCTCAGCGTAAGCGCGGAAGAACTGCAAATCGCGTTGAAGCATCTGCAGAAACTGGAGCCGCCGGGCGTGGGCGCGCGCGATCTCGGCGAGTGCCTGGCGCTGCAACTGGAAGCCCTGCCCGAAGATACTCCGTTCCGGGCGGAAGCTCTCATAATCGTCACGCAACATCTGGACAGCCTGGCTGCGCGCGATTTCGGTAAGCTCAAAAAACTTCTGCATTGCGATGATCCCACGCTGCGCCAGGTGCAGCACCTCATCACCAGCCTCAACCCCCGTCCGGGCGCGGATTTCACCGTGCTTGAGACGCGTTATATCATGCCCGATGTCGTGGTCAAGAAAGTCAAAGGCGTATGGGTGGCGAGCCTCAATGCGGAAGCCATGCCCAAACTTCGAGTAAACCGCATGTACGCGGACATCTTGCACCGCAACCGCGACTCCAGCTTCCAGCAGCTCGCCAGCCAGCTGCAGGAAGCGAAATGGATGATCAAAAACGTGCAGCAGCGCTTCGATACCATCCTGCGCGTGTCGCAAGCGATTGTTGACCGCCAGCGCCATTTCTTCGAGCACGGCGATGTGGCTATGCGTCCCTTAGTGCTGCGCGAGATCGCTGAGACGCTGGACCTGCACGAATCCACCGTATCCCGCGTGACCACACAAAAATACATGCTCACGCCACGCGGCGTTTACGAGCTGAAATACTTCTTCGGCAGCCATGTCACCACCGATACCGGAGGTGCCTGTTCCGCCACCGCGATCCGTGCGCTCATCAAGCAGCTGGTAGCCGCAGAAAATCCGAGAAAACCGCTTTCCGACAGCCAGATTTCAGAAATCCTCGGGCAGCAAGGAATCGTTGTCGCCCGCCGCACCATCGCCAAGTACCGTGAAGCTTTGCAGATATCCCCCGTCAGCCTGCGTAAAGCTCTGTGATAAGAGCCTCTAAGGAGATCAGATGAACCTCAATCTCAGCGGACATCACCTGGAAATCACCCCGGCAATCCGTGATTACATCACTTCCAAGTTGAACCGAATCACACGCCACTTTGACCATGTGATTGACGTCAACGTGATTCTTTCGGTGGAAAAGCTGAAACAGAAAATCGAGGTCAGCGTGCACGTGCGCGGCAGGGACATCTTCGTCGAGTGCGACGATGCCGACATGTACGCGGCGATTGATATGCTGGAGGACAAGCTCGACCGGCAAATCCTCAAACACAAGGAAAAAGGCTCCGGCCACCGCCACAACGGCGCGCTCAAGCACCAGCCCAATGACTAAGGAACCCCTGATTAAGTCCTCCGCGGAGCGCGTTTCTGGCGCAATGCGGATGATTGCGAGGCGCGCGACGAAGGTGCCTAGCCGTAGCTTAAGCACGAGGAGCGCAACGATGCAAGCGCCGCATTGCGCCGAAACCCGGTCGGGACGGCTGCCGCGACACGGTCAGCGAAGCTTGGGGTGCGGGAGCGGCAACATGAGCGCCCCGTTTAAC
>DATDGC010000004.1:0-31211 GCA_036522275.1 Burkholderiales bacterium
TCAGTTCGGCAGGACTTAGAGCTTTCACCGTGCCGTAAGTGCCGACCGGCATGAACGCGGGTGTTGCTACTGTGCCATGAGCAAGCGTGAGTATCCCGCAACGCGCTTCGCCCGAGGTATGTTGAATCGCGAATTTCATTCACGCTTCTTTCACGACTGCCGCTCGATCAACATGGCATCGCCATAGCTGAAAAAACGGTAGCGGCTATCCACCGCGTGGCGGTAAGCACGGCGTATGTTTTCCATTCCGCCAAAAGCCGAAACCAGCATAAGGAGCGTGGAGCACGGCAAATGGAAATTGGTAAGGAGCCGTTCCACAATTTTGAACCGGTATCCGGGAGTGATAAAAATATCCGTCTCGCCGCAGCCGGCCTGCAATTTTCCTTTTGTTGCCGCCGCTTCCAGCGCGCGCAGGCTGGTGCTTCCCACCGCCACGACGCGCCCGCCCTCCCGTTTCGCCGCTTCAATTATGGCCAACGTCTCAGCGGGAATGCTGTACCACTCGCTGTGCATTTTATGCTCGGCGATATGTTCCACACACACCGGGTGGAAGGTTCCTGCGCCCACATGCAAAGTCACAAAAGCTATCCTCACCCCCTGCTCGCGCAGATTGTCGAGCATCGCCGGGTCAAAATGCAAACCTGCGGTGGGCGCTGCCACCGCGCCCGGTTCGCGCGCATACACCGTCTGATAACGCGTCTCGTCGAGCTCCGAAGCAGGGCGTGAGATGTAAGGCGGCAGCGGCATCGCGCCAAAACGCTCCAGCAACTCCCCTACCGTGATTTTGCTCTCAAAACGTAGCCTGTAGAATTCGCCCTGGCGTTCTTCCACTATCGCCTGCAGCTGCTTTGCCAGAAACAACTTAGTGCCCGGCCGGGACGCATGGCTGGCGCGCACCTGCGCCAGCGCATGGTGGTTATCGAGAACTCGTTCGACCAGTATCTCAACTTTGCCGCCGCTTTCTTTCTCCCCGAACAGACGGGCTTTAATGACGCGGGTGTCATTGAACACCATTACATCGCCGGGTTTCAGGAATTGCGGCAAATCTGCAAACCGGTAATCGTGTAAATTGCCGCTTGCGCCATCAAGATAAAGCAAACGACTCGAGCTGCGCTGCTCAACGGGAACCTGCGCAATCAGTTCTTGCGGCAAATCATAATCAAAGTCCTTGGTTTGCATTGCCGTCGCACATGACCGTTGATGAGATGAATTCTTAAATCTTGCCGGAAAAATGTTTTTTAGTAGATAATCCCGAGTCCTTGAAAGCTCTGAACAAGTCCTACTTGGGGGATCTGTTCAGAGGACCATCAGCCGGGATGGCGGAATCGGTAGACGCACGGGACTCAAAATCCCGCGGCCGCAAGGTCATGCGAGTTCGACTCTCGCTCCCGGCACCAATAAAAAAAGCGGCTTGTGGCCGCTTTTTATATTTCACTGAAACTCAAGCCCGCTGCATTGGAATTTCGTGGCGCTGGTCGAGAATGCGGTTGTGCTCGTCCACGTAAATCAATTCGGGATGGTATTTTTGCAGCTCCAGTTCCGAATAAATGGCGTAAGTCGCGATAATCAGAAGGTCACCCAGGCTTGCTTTGTGCGCTGCGGCACCATTGATTGAAATAATCCCTGAATCGCGCTCGGCGGGGATGGCGTAAGTAGTAAAGCGCTCGCCGTTGGTGATGTTGTAAATATCAATCTGCTGGTACTCGCGAATGTCCGCCGCATCCATGAGCGTCTGATCAATCGCGCAGGACCCTTCGTAATGCAATTCGGCGTGCGTCACACGCACGCGGTGCAACTTGGCTTTGAGCATGGTTCTTTGCATGACAGCGCCCTCCGCACAAAAGGGTGGGTCAGTATAACGCTACCTAGTCTGTGATACAAACTTCGAGATTATCAATCAGCCTGATCTTTCCAAGCCACGCCGCCCCCAAAACAACCAGATCTTTATCAGTGGGTTGGGCGGGCTTCAGAGTGAAGCTTTTCCGCACCGCAACATAGTCCACTCGCCAGCCGTGGCTGTCAAGGGATTTTTCGGCCTTTTCCTGCAATCCGCCAAAGTCCCGCTCCCCGGCTTCAATGCGTTCCTTTATATATACCAGTGTGCGGTAGAGGCGCGCCGCCTCAAGACGTTCGGCCGCACTCAAATAGCCGTTTCTCGAGCTTAAAGCCAGTCCGTCGGCGTCGCGCTCGGTTTCTGCAGCGATAATTTCGATTGGCAAATTAAGTTCGCGCACCATTTCGCGGATGATGAAGAGTTGCTGGTAGTCCTTTTTGCCGAACACCGCGGTTTGCGGCTGCACGATATTGAACAGCTTGAGCACCACAGTGGCGACGCCGCGAAAGTGCCCGAGGCGGAATTTGCCGCACAACTCGTTTGCCACCGGTGGCAGATCCACCATCACCTGTTGCGGGACAGGATAAAGCACATTTTCATCCGGAGTGAACGTAATATCCACCTTGCAGCTCTTCAGCTTGGCACAGTCTTCCTCAAGGGTGCGCGGGTACTGCGCGAAATCTTCAGTGGGGCCAAATTGCAGGCGGTTCACAAAAATGCTCGTCACCACGCAAGGCGCATGCGTGCGGGCAAGCTTAATCAGCGCGAGATGCCCCACGTGCAAATTACCCATGGTGGGGACAAAAGCGATTTTGCGCTCGCTGCCCAGCCTGGCGCGCAAGGCTGCAATGGTGGAAACGACTTCCATAAGTTAAAACGAATGTTCCGGGCCGGGAAAAGATTTGGCTTTCACTTCCTTCACATAGGCTTCAATCGCAGCTTGTACGCTGTTTCTGCCTTGCAGGAAGTTTTTCACAAATTTCAGTTTCTTGCCGGGTGAGACATCCAGCATGTCGTGCAGCACCAGTACCTGGCCTGAGCAATCCACACCCGCGCCAATGCCTATGGTGGGAATCGCAAGTTTCGCGGTTACTTGTTTCGCCAGCACGGCAGGCACCGCTTCCAAAACCAACATCCCTGCCCCGGCCTGCTCCAGCATCTTCGCTTCCTGAATCAGCCGCTTTGCCTGGCGGTCGCCTTTGCCCTGCACGCGGTAGCCGCCGAGTTGATGCACCGATTGCGGCGTAAGCCCGAGGTGCCCGCATACCGGAATGCCGCGTTCGGTGAGAAAATCCACGCTTTCCACCACCGCCTCACCGCCTTCGAGCTTGACCATGTGCGCACCCGCCGCCATGAGTTGTACGGCGTTGTCGAAAGTTTGCTGCGGGCTCACCTGGAAAGTCCCAAACGGCATGTCGGCGACGATGAAGGCACGCTTCGAGCCGCGCGCCACGCAACGCGTGTGATATGCCATGTCGGCAAGCGTCACCGGCAAGGTGGACTCGTGCCCTTGCAGCACCATGCCCAGCGAATCACCGACGAGCAAAACCTCCACCCCCGCGTTTTCCAGAAGACCCGCGAAGCTCGCATCGTAACAGGTGAGCACGGTAATTTTCTCGCCGTCCTGCGCCATCTTATGCAGTGTGTTCAGAGTGATTCGCATCTAGTTTCCCAGACTGAAAAATTCGCGCCCGCCGCGCATTTGTTCAACCCGCTGCAACAATAAATCAAAATCCCCGGGCTCATCAACAAAATTGAGGTTGTCGCTGTTGACAATCAGCAGCGGAGCCATATCGTAATGGTAGAAAAACCGGCTGTAACCCTCGGCAAGCCGCGCCAGATAGTGTTCGGAAATGTTTTTCTCGTAAGCCTGGCCCCGCCGCCGCACGCGCTCAATCAGCGTTTCCACCGACGCCTGCAGATAAATCACCAAGTCCGGCCGCGGCGCCTGCAGCTGCAAATGCCGGTAGATTTCATGATACAGGCGGAATTCATCGTCATTCAAAGTAAGCCTGGCGAACAACGGGTCCTTGTCGAGAATGAAATCGGCAATGGTCAGCCTGTCGAACATGTCCATTTGCGCCAATCCCTGCAACTGAGTCACGCGATGAAACAGGAAAAACAACTGCGTGGAAAGCGCATAGCGCGGGATATCCTGATAAAACTTGGGCAGAAAAGGATTGGCGTCCGGGTTTTCGAGTAGCGGCTGGCCGTTGAAGCGCTCCGATAAAAGTCGCGCCAGGCTGGTTTTCCCTACCCCAATCGGACCCTCGACGACAATATAACGGAATTTTTCGGGCAACATGGTTCAATCTTCCAACAGCCTCTTCAATTGCTGGCCGGTGCAGGCAGCGAGCAAGTCGTCCACGAGCCCTATGCCGGGGATCACGCAATCCGGCGCAACCTCATGCAGCGGCGACAATACGAAAGCGCGCTGGTGCATGCGCGGGTGGGGAATGGTCAAACCGTGCTCGTAATGAATGAGATCACCGTATAACAGCAAATCCAGATCCAGCGTGCGCGGTGCGTTGGGAAACTCGCGCAGCCGGCCGTGGCGCCGCTCGATTTCCAGGAGCGCTGCGAGCAGCTCGCGCGGAGGAAGCGTGGTTTCAAGCTTGGCTACGGCATTGATAAAATCCGGTTGATTTACATTGCCCACCGGAGCGCTGCGGTAAAGTGAAGAACGCGCAATCAGCCTGGTCTTCGGCAGCTCGCCCAGCTCGGCAAAAGCGTTGCGTATTTGCGTGAGCGGATCCTCAAGATTGGCACCCAGAGCGATAAATACGGTTTGCCGCTTCATGACGCGGTTCCCCCGCCATGATCCCCTGCGACGTTGCTCAGGGCAGGTTTTCTTCTACCGCGGCGCCTGCGTCTTCTTGGCATCTGGTCGGCAAGCAGCATGCTGTAGCGCTGTTCATGATCGGCATTTTGAAACGCTGTCCACCAGTTTCCGAGTTCTGCCTCCGCTTCAGCGTTGTCACAACGCAGCAGCAGGAAATCGTATGCAGCGCGAAAGCGCGGATGTTCAAGCAGCCGGAACGGGCGCTTGCCCGAGCGGTTTAAAAAACGCGGTTGCAGCGACCAGATTTCCTTCATGATCGCGCTGAAACGTTTGGGAATGGCGAGCCTCTCCGCCTGCATGCGTATCACCTGATCCATCGCCTGATGTAGCGCCTGCATGGAATGTACTCCCCGGCTTTCAAGGTTTTTCCACGTCGCCAGCACTTCATGCCACAGCAAGGCCGCAAACAGGAAGCCGGGCGACACCGGCTTATCCTCGCGGATGCGCTCGTCGGTGTTTTTGAGCGCTAGCATCACGAAGCCCTGACCGAGTGGCTCTTCGACTATTATGTCAAGCATGGGAAAGAGGCCGTGATGCAGGCCGCTCGCGTGCAATGCTTTGACGGATTCGACAGCGTGCCCGGAAAGCAGGAGTTTCAGCATCTCCTCGAACAGCCGCGACGCCGGCACGTTTTGCAAAAGCGGCGCAAGCTTAGGGATTGGTGTGAGTGTCGCCGGCTCAATTTTCAGGCCCAGCTTGGCAGCCAGGCGCACCGCGCGCAGCATGCGCACCGGGTCTTCACGGTAGCGGCTCTCCGCATCGCCGATGATGTGCAGCCGCCGCGCCTTGAGATCGGCAAAGCCCCCCTGGTAATCTACGACTTCCTCGGTTACGGGATCGTAGAACAGCGCGTTGATGCTGAAATCGCGCCGCTCCGCGTCCTGCTGCTGATCGCCGAACACGTTATCACGCAGAATCCTGCCGTGAGCATCTTGCTGCGTATTTTGCGTTTCGGACTGCGGTCCGCGAAAGGTGGAAACCTCAACCGTCTCGTTCCCGTGCATCACATGCACCAGGCGGAAGCGCCGCCCGATGATATGGGCGCGGCGAAAAGCGGTGCGCACCTGCTCGGGTCTGGCATCAGTGGCGACGTCAAAATCCTTGGGCGCAAGACCGAGCAGCAAATCGCGCACCGCGCCGCCCACCACATATGCTGCAAAACCTTTTTCCTTGAGCGTAATAATCGTTTTCAGCGCACCCGGGCTGATTTGCTGCTTTTTGATACCGTGGATCTGGCGTGGAATAACCAGCGGCGTGCCGAGAAACGAGGCTTGCTTGTTGAAGACGCGGCGCAGAAGTCTGCGGATCATAAAGATTTGCTTAACCAAGTCGGATTATACACTGCGCTCAATCCGCCCCCGGAATAAAGTGCGCATCTTGCCCTGCGCCATATTGCCGCAATCCGCATTGATAGAGCGCTTCCAGGTTTTCGCGCGTGAGCACCGCCGCGGCTGCGCCGTTCACCGTATGGCCTTGGTCGTGCAGCAGCAGCACCTGGTCGCAATAGCGGGCAACCCACAGCATATCGTGCAACACCATCAGCACTGCTTTACCCTGATTTGCAGCAAGCTCGCGCAGCAGATTCATGGTCTGCAGCTGATGCCGTAAATCGAGATGCTGCAGCGGTTCATCAAGCAGCAAATACACGGCATCTTGCGCCAACAGTTGCGCCAGGCGCGCGCGCTGGCGCTCGCCGCCGGAGAGCGAATTCATCTGACGTTGGGCGAACTCCGTCAGTTCCATTTTTTGCAATGCCTGCCATGCCAGCTCCTCGTCTTTTGCGCTCCAGCCGAATAGAGATGCAACATGCGGATGCCTGCCCAGCAGCACATACTCGAGCACGCTGCCCCAGAACCAGCTGTCTTCCTCTTGCAGCAGCACGCCCAGCTTCTGCCCGAGCTGCCTGCGCGAATAGCTTTGGAGCAGACGGCCGTTAAGCACAATGCTTCCACCCGCAGGTTCATGCAGACCGCTGAACGCTTGCAGCAAAGTGGTTTTGCCGCTCCCGTTTTGGCCCAATATCCCCCAGCATTTACCAGGTTTGAGCTCCAGGCTCAAATTGCGGCAAAGCAGTTTGCCGGGATAGCGAAGATAAAGGTTTTCGCAACTTAACATCAGCGTTTTCTTGAAAGCAGCAGCAACATTGCCGGCACGCCGAGTAACGCGGTCAGCACGCCCACCGGCAATTGATTGGGCGCCCACAGCGTGCGCGAGAGCGTGTCCGCGGCGGTGAGAAAACTTCCGCCGAGCAGGATTGCCAGCGGCAGAAGCCAGCGGTGGTCGGCGACCCCGAGCAGCCTAACCAAATGCGGAATGATCAATCCGACAAAGCCTATGGTGCCGCCCAGCATCACCGCGCACACCGTTGCCAGCGCCGCGCAGAAATAAATCCCGGTCTGCAGCGGCCATACCGCAACACCCAGGGTTTTGGCTTTGAGTTGCCCCAGGCTTAACACATTGAGGCTTCCTGCCTGCCACTGGCTCAGCGCCGCTAGTAACAGCAACAGTGCCAGAGTGGGCAGAATGTTCTCGGCGTGCGACAGATCGCCCATCAGCCAGAACAGCATGCCGCGCAGCTCAGGAGCGGGCGCCAGCACCAGAAGCAGGCTTATCAGCGCGCTGCAGCCCGCCGAGAGCACCACGCCTGTCAACAACAGCCGGTGCACATTCCAACTGCCTGCGCGAATGCTCAAGCCAAACACCGCCGTGATTGCCGCAAGCGCTCCCAGCAGCGCTGAGAAATTCACCACGCCCCAGCTTAAGCCCAAAAGTATCGCGGCAAGCGCGCCCACCGCGGCGCCACCGGAAATACCCAGGATATAGGGATCAGCCAAGGGGTTGCGCAGCAAAACCTGAAGATAAGTACCGGATAGCGCGAGCAGCGCGCCGCAAACGAAAGCCCCCGCACTTCGCGGCATGCGCAATTGCCAGATCACGTCGTGTTCGAGGCCGGGCGTATTGACCAGCAATGCATTAAACACTTGCGCCGCTGTCAAATCCAGGCTGCCGTAAAGCAGGCTTACAAACAGGGTCAATGGCGCAACTACCAGCAAAACCGCGAGCAATAAAAAACGGGGCATGGATTGGGGTACCGGAATCTAACGCAGGCTGATGACCTGCCAGTTGTTTTTCCGAGCATGCGCATGCAGCGTCTCGTCAGGGTCCACTGCGACCGGATGAGTCACCCGTTCAAGCAAGGGCAAATCGTTCAGCGAATCGCTGAAAAACCAGCTCTCTTCGAAGCTTTTTAATTGTATTCCTTGCTCCCGCAACCAGTGCTCGAGACAGGCGACCTTGCCCGCGCGGAAACAGGGAGTGCCTGCGACTTTGCCGGTAAACTCGCCATCGTGCTCTTCCGGCTCGGTCGCAATCAAATGCTCGACTCCGAATTCTCTAGCAATCGGCGCGGTGACAAAACGGTTGGTCGCGGTAATGATCGCGGTCAAATCGCCGTCTTCGATACGGCTATGCACTAAAGTACGCGCTTTACTGCTGATAATCGGCAGTATCCGGTTTTGCATGAACGCAGCGCGCCAGGATTCGAGCTCGCGCCGTGGGTGGCGCGACAAGGGCTTTAGCTGAAAGTCAAGAAACGCGTGGATATCCAGGGTACCGGCGCGGTATTGGCCGTAGAAATCGCGGTTCTTTGCTTCGTACACTTCGCGGTCCAGCACCTTTTTGTCAATCAGGAATTGTGCCCACTCAAAATCGCTGTCACCGGCAAGAAGCGTGTTATCGAGGTCAAAAAGGGCTAGCCTCACTCTCCCCCCGGGAACAATTGCGCTTGCATGATTTCCCGCAATAGCGGCAGGGTCACCGGCCGCTTGGTGCGCAAGGAGTAGTTATCCAGCGCATCGAGCATCGCCAAAAGCGAAGGCATGTCGCGCCGCCCGTGGCGCAACAGATAATCCGCCGCTTCCTGCGGCAGCTCGAAACCGCGGTTTCTGGCATGGTTTTTCAGCGCCTGCGTTTTTTCTTCATCCTTGAGGCCATGCACCTGAAATACCAGGCCCCAGCTTAGCCGCGTAACTAAATCTTCGCGCAGCTTAAGCTGCGCCGGCGGCATAGCGCCGCTCACCAACAGCATACCCGACCCTTCGCGGATATGATTGTAAAGATTGAACAGGGTGATTTGCGCATTGCCGCTCAAACGTTCCACGTCATCCACCGCCAGTGCATCCAGCGGGTCAGACCCGGAAGCGATTTCGCTGTCCTGACCGCAGCAGATGTAAGAAGCGCTCAAATGCTGCTGCCTGAACGCATCCACCATGGCTTTGAGCAGATGGCTGCGCCCCGAGCCGGGACTTCCCCAAAGATAAACGAAGCGTTCTTGCGGTTTGGCGGCCAGCATTTCGCGCAGCACCTGAATGAGCTCTGTGTTTCTGCCGACAACAAAATTATCCAGCGTGGGCTGGTCTTGCAAGGATAAATCCAGTACCAATTGGCTTTGCATATTCATTGCAAATTTTTAACAGTCACAGCAGTATATAGCCCATCGCCAACTCTATGCCACACCAAGGAGAAGGCGGCTCGCGCGGTGGCCGCCGCCAGCGCAAGCCATCTAAAGATAACGAATATCGTCGAAGCGTTTGGCATCCATTTCAGGTAAAATTTGTCGTTCTTAAGCCTGCTCCACTTTATCTTGAACAAGGCGATAACTCAACTTGAGCCCTACTGACGCTCCCAAATCGTCGCTCTCCTATCTTGATGCCGGAGTGGATATAGCCGCCGGTGACCGGCTGGTGGAAAACATCAAACAACTGGCCCTAAAAACCCTGCGGCCGGAAGTGCTGGCAGGCATCGGCGGTTTCGGCGCGCTGTTTGAAATTTCCAAAAAGTACCGCGACCCGGTTCTGGTTTCCGGCAGCGACGGCGTGGGCACCAAGCTCAAGCTCGCTTTCCAGCTCAATAAACATGATACGGTGGGCATTGATCTGGTGGCGATGAGCGTCAATGATATTCTGGTGCAAGGTGCGGAGCCGTTATTTTTTCTCGATTACTTTGCCTGCGGCAAGCTCGATGTGGCTACCGCGACCCAAGTGATTCAGGGCATCGCCAAAGGCTGTGAATTCGCAGGCTGTGCGCTGATTGGCGGCGAGACTGCTGAAATGCCGGGTTTTTATGCAGCCAGCGAATACGATCTCGCAGGTTTCGCGGTGGGCGTGGTGGAAAAAGACCGTATCATCACCGGCCGCACCATCACCGCGGGTGACGTGGTGCTGGGGCTGGCATCCAGCGGCGCGCATTCCAACGGCTATTCGCTGATCCGCAAAATTATCGAGGGGGGTGGCGCGGTTCTCTCTTCCGATTTCCACGGACAAAGTTTGGGTGAGGCCCTGCTTGCGCCGACGCGTATTTACGTGAAACCGCTGCTGGAGCTGATACAACACCTGCCGGTGAAAGGCATGGCACACATTACCGGCGGTGGGCTTTTGGAAAACATCCCGCGCATCCTCCCTGATAACTTGTGCGCAGTATTGCAGCGCTCGGCATGGGACATGCCACCACTCTTTAAATGGCTGCAAGCCCAAGGCAATATCGCGGAGCGCGAAATGTACCGCACTTTCAACTGCGGCATCGGAATGATTGTAGTGGTAAGCCCGGAATATTCACAACAAGCGCAAAAACTTTTGCGCGCAAGCGGAGAACAGGTGTGGCGCATCGGTGAAATCAAGGAGCGCGCCAAAGGCGGGCCGCAAACCGTGGTGTCATGAAATCCATTGTCGTTCTCATTTCCGGTCGCGGCAGCAATCTTGAGGCGATATTGAAAGCGCGGCTTCCTGTCAAAGTAGCCGCCGTCATCAGCAATAATCCGCAAGCCAAAGGATTGGCCATTGCCCGTGCGCACGGCATAGAAGCGCTGACGCTCGACCGCAAGCAGTTCGCCAGCCGCGAAGCGTTCGATGCCGAGCTTGCCTCGCGCATCGCGGTGTTCAAACCCGATTTGATCGCGCTCGCGGGTTTCATGCTCATCCTCGGCGATGTGTTTGTGGAACGTTTCGCCAACCGCATCATCAATATTCATCCATCGCTGCTGCCCGCTTTTCCTGGGCTCGACACCCACGCCCGGGCGCTGCAGGTGGGAGTGAAAATCCACGGTTGCTCCGTGCACTTCGTCACTTCCAAGCTCGACTATGGACCCATCATCATCCAGGCTGCGGTGCCAGTGCTTGCGGCGGACAGCGAAGCTACTCTGGCAGCACGAGTGCTGAAGCAGGAACACCGCATTTACCCGCAAGCCATCCGCTGGTTCATCGAAGACCGGTTGGTCATCGAAAAGCACGGCGTGCGCGTTATAGGAGCCAAAGCCGGGCATACTGCTTTGTTTTCACCTGGAGTTGATGAATGAGGCTCGCGTTTGTTCTGTTTTGGTGCTTGTGCCTTAACGCTGCGGCGGATGAGATGCCGCAGAGTGTCACCATCGTTTATGATGTAATGATGGAGAGCTTCAGTCTCGGCACCGGCACGGAAGTTCTGGAAACCAACGGCAGGAGCTACTCCATAGTTAGCCAAACCCACCCCACCGGAATCGCGGCGCTCATTCCCAAGGCTAAAATGCGGCGCGAATCGCGCGGCATGATTACCTCCCAAGGTCTGCGCCCACAGCAATTCCTGGAACAGCTCGGCAAGGATGAGCCTGCCATCGCCAAATTCGATTGGGAGAAAAAGCTGATTACTTTCGAGCGCGGAGGCAATGCGCAAAGTGAAGCGCTGCCAAACATAGCCTATGACAGGTTATGCATTGCCTACAACTTTGTCTTCCATCAGCCGCAAGGCGAGGATTTTCAATTCTACATGACCGACGGCAAGCGCCTCTCCGATTACCGCTATTTGATGGTCGGCAAGGAAATTCTGAATACTCCGATGGGTAAAATACAAACCGTGCACTGGACCAAACAACGCGAAAAAGAAACCGACCGTGGCGCCGATCTTTGGCTTGCGACAGAACAATACTATCTGCCGGTGCGCATCGTCTTCACCGACAAGGGCGGCAGGCGTTACGACCAGGTCGCAAAGCAAATCAGTTACCAATAGAATGTCTCTTACCGCCGCACGTCTCGATATGGCGGTTGCCGCCTGGCACATGATCGCGCCTTTGAGCGAGCCGGCTGACAATCTGCTCAGCCGCCATTTCCGCAACCATCACGAACTCGGAATTAATGACCGCAGTTTCATCGCTGACACGCTATTCGGCATGTTGCGGCACAGGCGCTTTATCGAGTATCTCGCGGGCAGCACCTCTCAGCGCCGTTTAGTGCTTGCCTATCTCGCGAAGCTCTCCGGGCTCAGCCTGAGCGAGCTTGAGCCGCTTCTGAGCCGCGATGAAATGAAGTGGCTGCGCGATATAAAAGCTCAGTCCACGGATGATTTGCCGCTCGCAATTCAATCGGAATTCCCCGACTGGCTGATGGCAAAACTTAAAAGCTTCATGCCAGATGCAGAAATTCTCGCGCTCGGCCGCGGCATGCAAAACCCGGCACCGCTTGATCTGCGCGTCAACACCATCCGCACCAGCCGCGAAGAAGTGCTGCACAGTCTGGAATCCGAAGGCATCACCGCACAACCTACCCTCTACTCGCCGACGGGCATCCGGCTCAAGAACAAAATATCGCTGAACCGTCACGCGCTGTTTCTCTCCGGCAAAGTCGAAGTGCAGGATGAAGGCAGTCAGTTGATCTGTTACCTGGTCGCCCCGCGGCGCCACGAAATGATTGTAGATTTCTGCGCCGGCGCCGGCGGCAAGGCGCTGCTGCTTAGCGCTATGATGCAAAACCACGGGCGCGTTTACGCTTTTGATGTGTCGGATAAACGGCTTCTTAATCTCAAGCCGCGCCTGAAACGCTCGGGCTTGAGCAATATCCATCCTCAGCGCATTGCCCACGAAAACGATGCCAAGATCAAGCGCCTTGCGGGAAAAATAGATCGCGTGCTGGTGGACGTCCCGTGCAGCGGGCTGGGGACGCTGCGCCGCAATCCCGACCTTAAATGGCGGCAGTCTGCGCAAAGCATTGTTGAGCTCAAGCAAAAGCAGGCGCTGATTCTTGAGCGCGCCGCAAGCCTCTTAAAATCCGGGGGGCGGCTCGTTTACGCCACCTGCAGCATTTTGCCCGACGAAAACGAAGAAATCGTGGATGGTTTTTTAAGAGGACACCCGCAGTTTAAGCAAACCCATTGCGGCGGAATTCTGGCACAGCAGAGCATTGCGCTGGATACCGGCGCATCCTTGCGCATCTTGCCGCACATTCATCATACCGACGGTTTCTTTGCCGTGGTCATGGAGAAATCAAATGCATAAATCGCTGAAATACCTACTTGTCGCTGGACTGGTATTGCTCACGGCGCTTACCGCGCCGGCGTTTGAAGGCCCGTTTTTTTCGCGCGGTAAATCCATAGCTGCCACCGGCACGGTGGAACTTGCATTTACTCCCGAAGACGCTGCCGGCAAGATGGTGATCAGCGCCATCAACAGAGCACGCCGGGAGATTCTGGTACAGGCTTTCAGCTTCACTCACAGCGATATCGCGAAAGCGCTGATAAAAGCCAAAAAACGCGGGGTTGAAGTGCAGCTTATCGCAGATGCGGAGCAAACCGACAAAACCCAACCAAACATGATTGCAGAGATTGCGACTTCAGGCATTCCGACCTATCTCGATTTCCAGCACCAAAGCGCGCATAACAAAATCATGGTGATTGACGCAGGAACCGCCGACTCGGCGGTCATCACCGGCTCGTTTAATTTCACCTACGCCGCGCAATTCAAGAACGCGGAAAACCTGATTATCTTTCATGGCGACCCTGAAATCACCGCGGCCTATCTGGAAAACTGGAAACGTCATCTGGCGCATGCCTCGCGCTACCGCCGATAAAAAATACGGCATCAAAATTCCCTTTCCCAAGCGCGACTTGCGTATCCCAAGCCCGGCCCGCCGGCCAGATTAAATATGCCGAATACCGCACATTTAAAGCGCTTTGCTTCCCCATCGATAGCGCGTAGAATAGCCCCGTTACATTTAAGGTACAAATCGAATGTCTTATTTTTCCGAGCATTTTTTCACAGGACTTATTGATCTGCCATGGTGGGGTTATATTGTTCTCACCCTGGTCCTCACCGCAATCACTAATGGTGCCATCACTATATACCTGCACCGCTATCAGGCGCACCACGGTTTGGATTTGCATCCGGTTGCCAGCCATTTTTTCCGCTTCTGGCTGTGGCTCACTACCGGAATGGTGACCAAGGAATGGGTAGCGGTTCACCGCAAGCATCACGCCAAGGTCGAAACCGAGGAAGACCCGCACAGCCCGCAAGTGTTAGGCCTGCGCAAAGTGCTATGGCAAGGTTATGAGGTCTACAAGCAGGAAACCTGCAAGCTCGAAACGCTTGAAAAATACGGACACGACACGCCTAATGATTGGCTGGAACTCAACCTGTACACCAAGCGCAGTTCGCTCGGCATTTTCATCATGGCGGTGATTGACTTTGCCCTGTTTGGATTTATCGGCATCACTATTTGGGCAGTGCAGATGGTGTGGACTCCGTTTTTCGCCGCCGGTGTGATCAACGGCGTGGGCCACTACTTGGGGTACCGCAATTTTGCTTGCGCCGATGCCAGCAAGAATATCGTACCATGGGGCATCCTGATCGCCGGTGAAGAACTGCACAACAATCACCATGCTTACGCCACATCCGCCCGGTTTTCCAACAAATGGTACGAATTCGACATTGGCTGGATGTACATCCGTATTTTGGAATTCCTGGGTTTTGCTCAGGTGAAAAATCTCGCGCCGAAAATCCGCTTCAATTTAAACAAGGCGCAGTGCGATCTGGAAACCCTGCAAGCGGTTATCACCCACCGCTACGATGTGCTCGCCAAGTTTGCCAAATCAGTAAAACAAACCTGTGCCGAGGAAATCCGCGAGCTCAGGGAGCGCGCCGCGCAATTCGACAGTCAAACCCTGAAGAACATCAAAAAGCACTGGCTGTACCTGGATGCCAAATTCTTAAAAGCGCAGGAACGCGCCAAGCTCAACGAAGTCCTGAACAAAAGCCAAGTGCTGGAAACCATATATTCGATGCGCCAAGAACTCACCACGCTGTGGCAGCGTTCCACCGCTTCCAAGGAGCAACTCGTAAGACAGCTCGAAGACTGGTGCCGCCGCGCCGAGAAAAGCGGCATCGCTTCGCTGCAGGAATTCTCGCGCAAGCTGCGCTACTACGCATAAAAAATTACAACCAATAAAAAACCCGCCACTTGGCGGGTTTTTTGTTTCCCGGTCCGCTCTTATTTGAGTTTAACTTCTTTGTAGATTACATGCTTGCGGGCAACCGGGTCGAATTTCTTGATTTCCAATTTATCCGTCTGGATGCGTTTGTTCTTCGTGGTGGTATAAAAATGTCCGGTGCCTGCGGATGATTCGAGTTTGATTTTTTCGCGCATGGTGCCGTTCCTTATTTCTTGCCGCGCAACTCGGCGAGTACCGACTCGATGCCCTTCCTGTCAATGGTGCGCAGGGCGGCGTTGGTCAAGCGCATGTGCACCCAGCGCTTTTCGCTTTCCACCCATAACTTGCGGTATTGCAAGTTGGGAAGAAAACGGCGCCGAGTTTTGTTGTTGGCGTGGGAAACGCGGTTTCCCAACATCGGCGTCTTGCCGGTTACTTCGCACACTCTGGCCATGATGCTTTACCTCAATTCGGAAGAGTGCGCATTTTACCCATTTAACGGTTAATTCTCAAGGAAATAATTTACGCCTCGGAAAGCCGTGTCCTACAACAATCCACGCTCAGCAAAGGACATAATCGCGCCGCTGCCGACGATAAAATGATCGAGCACTTTTACATCCACCAGCGCCAGCGACTTTTTGAGAGCTGCAGTGAGCGCCTCATCAGCGCCGCTGGGCTCAGCCAAGCCGGAGGGATGGTTATGCGCGAAAATTACTCCCGCTGCGTTGTGATGGAGCGCGCGCTTCACCACCTCCCTGGGAAAAACGCTGGTCTGGCTGAGAGTGCCGCGGAATAATTCCTCCACCGCCAGCATGCGGTTTTGCGCATCGAGGAAAATTCCCGCAAACACTTCATACTCTCGCCCGGAAAGCGTCAGACGCAGGTAGTCGCGCACTGCCTTGGGGGAATTGAGCACATTGACTGTTTTGATTTTCTCGTCAAGCGCGCGCCGCGCCATTTCCAGCACGGTTTGCAGTTGCGCGTACTTGGCCGGCCCCAGGCCCGGCGCTTCGCAAAGCTCCTTTTGCGAGGCGCTAAAGAGGCGCGTGAGGCTGCCGAAGTTTTTGATTAAACCGCGCGCCACATCCACCGCGCTTTTTCCAGCTACGCCCGTGCGCAGAAAAATCGCCAGCAGCTCGGCTTCCGACAGGCTTTGCGCGCCCTTGCTTAACAGTTTTTCCCTCGGGCGCTCGCCTTCAGGCCAGTCACTTATCCCCATGATTGGATAACTTTAGTGGTTTCTTAATTCGCATCAATATATTACACTCTATAGTAACGTAACAGCCTGCGGATGGTTAACATGACCCAAACGAAACGCCTGCTGCTCGGCGTCACCGGCGGCATCGCCGCCTACAAGGCGGCGGAACTCACCCGCCTACTAGTGCAGGAGGGCATCAAGGTGCAAGTGGTAATGACCGAAGCGGCCTGCCGCTTTGTCGGCCCCGCCACATTCCAGGCGCTTTCGGGCAATACGGCCTATACAGACCTGTGGGATGCGCGCATCGCCAACAACATGGCGCATATTGATTTGAGCCGCGAAGCCGACCTGGTGCTGGTTGCGCCGGCGAGTGCCGACTTCATCGCCAAGCTTGTGCACGGGCGCGCCGATGACTTGCTCTCCACGCTGTGCCTGGCACGCGAGTGCCCGCTGCTGGTCGCGCCGGCAATGAACCGGCAGATGTGGGAAAACCCCGCAACCCAGCGCAACATTGCACAACTGGAACGGGATGGCGTCACGATACTCGGGCCCGAGAGCGGCGACCAGGCCTGCGGCGAAACGGGGATGGGTCGGATGCTCGAGCCCGAAACGCTGCTGGAAGATATCCGCGCGAGTTTCCAACCCAAACTGCTGCAAGGCAAGCGTGTGCTGATTACCGCAGGCCCCACGTTTGAAGCGATTGATACGGTGCGCGGCATTACCAACCTGAGTTCCGGCAAGATGGGCTATGCAACGGCGCGCGCCGCGCTGGAAGCCGGAGCGGAAGTGATTTTGGTAAGCGGTTCGGTGAGCCTGGCCGCACCTGCGCGTGTCAAACTCATATCCGTGACCAGCGCGCAGGAAATGTTTGCAGCAGTCAGGCAGGCGGTCGGTGACGCTGACATTTTTATCGGTGTCGCGGCGGTGGCAGACTATCACGTAGTCAACCCCAGCAAACGAAAAATCAAGAAAAGCAGCCAGAGCCTCAATCTTCAGCTTGCGCCCAATCCGGACATTCTTGAATATGTTGCAAGCCTACCCGACGGCCCGTTCTGCGTCGGCTTTGCCGCGGAGAGCGAAAACTTCTACCAACATGCCGAACAAAAGCGCCGCGAGAAAAAAATCCCGCTGCTCGCCGCGAACCTGGTGCAAGACACGCTGGGCAAGGATGAAAGCGAACTGGTGTTGTTCGACGATAGCGGCGCCCATCCCCTGCCGCGCGCGCCTAAAACCACGCTTGCCCGGCAACTGATTCGCCGCATCGCGGAGCTTTACGCCAAGTCGCGCACGGTCGCGCAGTTCAAGAAAAACCAAGCGGGAAAATGAAAAAGATTGACTTCAAAATCCTCGACCTGCGCATCAAAGACCAGCTTCCCCACTACGCCACTCCCGGCTCCGCCGGTCTCGATCTGCGCGCCTGCATTGACTCAGCTCTTACCCTCAAGCCGGGACAGGCTGAACTGATTCCTTCCGGCATCGCCATCCATCTGGACGACCCGGGTCTTGCCGCAATCATCCTGCCGCGCTCGGGGCTCGGCCACAGGCACGGCATCGTGCTCGGCAATCTGGTGGGGCTGATTGACTCCGATTACCAGGGGCAGATTTTTGTCTCTGTGTGGAACCGCGGGCAGAAGGATTTTGTGCTCAAACCAATGGAACGCATCGCACAACTGGTGGTGGTGCCAGTAGCGCAAGTCGCCTTCAATGTGGTTGAAAATTTCAGCGAGAGCCACCGCGGAGCAGGCGGCTTCGGCAGCACAGGCAAGCACTGACAATGACCGATTCGGCAATCGTACTCTTCGCGCACGGCGCGCGCGATGCACAATGGGCCGAGCCTTTTCGCAAAATGCAGGACATGGTGCGCGCGAAAAAGCCCGGCGTGCCGGTGGAGCTGGCTTTTCTGGAATTAATGCAGCCCTCGCTCGATCAGGTAATTGCCGATCTTGCAGCGCGCGGCATCCAACATATTTGCGTGATCCCTCTGTTCATGGCGCAAGGCGGGCACCTGAAAGAGGACCTGCCGCTCAAGCTCGCAGAGATCCGCAAGCATCATCCCGCGATTTCTTTCAGAATTTCGCAGCCGATAGGCGAAGTGGAAGGAATCTTAAGCGCGATTGCCAACTGGATTTGCAGCGAACACGATTGAATAATGAGGTGCAGCCGATTTTGACGGGAGCCCTAATATGAAACGAATTCTGGTTTTTATTCTTGTTCTGCTATGTATCCCCGCCGCACGCGCGGACACGTCGCTCCTGCCCCTGGAAATAAGCGGCAATCCCTTGATTGCCGAGGTGGCCAACACGCCCGAAGCCAGGGAGCAGGGATTGATGTACCGCAAGCATCTGCGCGGCAACCACGGCATGCTGTTTGTTTTTCCTGAGTCCGGGGTGCACGGCATGTGGATGAAAAACACTTCCGTCCCCTTGAGCATCGCTTTTCTGGACGAGCAGGGCGTCATCATCAATATCGATGACATGGTTCCCTTCAGCGACGAGCAGCATCACGCCGCCGCGCCCGCCAAGTTTGCGCTGGAAATGTCCATCGGGTGGTTCAGCAAACGGGAGATCAAGCCCGGCGCGAAAGTCGAAGGCTTGTCGCAAGCGCCGCGCGGAGAATAAAAAACCCGCCGCGAGCGGCGGATTTTATGATCAATCGGTGCCTATCTGAAGAACATCGCGGTGTGCGCACCCGCCGCCATGAAGAACAGCATCGGGATGGAGAGCATGGTGTTGGTGCGCGAAGCCAGGAACGCCATGCGGCGCGCCTTGTTTTTCTCTTCGTCGGTGGCCTGCACGATGCCCAGGATTTTCTTTTGATTCGGCCAGATCAATACCCACACGTTGAACAGCATGATGGTGCCAAGCCACGCGCCGGTCCCGATCACCGCATAAGTTCCTCGCAGTCCGAACGCCTGGAAAAAGTTGCCGCCGAGCAGTGCCGCGCCAGTGAGCCAAGTTACCACCGCCGCCCAGCGGAAGTAGAAGAGCGCACGCGGTGCGACATGCTTGCTGATGCCCGCTGCAGTGCCGTCGGCTTGTGCCGCTTTCATCGCGTCCGCCTGCACGAAGTTAAAATAGTAAAGCAGGCCGATCCACATGACGCCCGCCAGGAAATGCAGCCAGCGGGCAAGTGCCGGTACGTATTCCATGTCTAGCCTCCCAGAAAATGCTCAACGAAGTTGTACAGAATCAGGGTCAGGATAAGGCCGCTAATTATCGTGCCCCACAGCGAATCCAACGGGTTTTTCATTTTAATCACTCCTCGGTCAACAAGCGGGGAAAACAGAGGTACAGTCTATAACAAACCCGCTTCCGGGAGCAATGGCCGCGCGCTTGGTAACAAACAATCAAAATAATGTCCGTTTCGGTTACACTTATGCCTGACTGCAAGAAAACGTACAGGCCAATTAACTGAAAAATCGATATATCAGGAAGGGAGTGAGCGTTGGGCTTCGCCGCTTATTCTGATCCGCTTTTGAAGTTCATGCTGTGGGTCGGCCTTGCCATATTCGGCGTCACTCTGTTGCTGCTGGTGCAAACCATGTTGCTGCGCATGCAACTCATCGTGCGCCAGCGCCGCGAGCAGCGATTGGCCGAACAATGGCAGCCGCTGTTTGCGCAAAGCATGACCGCGGTGCCGCAGTTTTTGCCACCGATCGCAAAATCGGACTGGGATGCCTTCCTCAGGTTGTGGAATCACTCCCAAGAATCGTTGAGCGGCGAATCCAAGCACAAGCTTAATCAGCTCGCTTGGGCGTGCGGCATGGGACACGTGGCACAGCAATTGCTCGAACAGAATAACATGCGCGCGCGCTTGATGGCGGTCACCACCTTGGGCCATTTACAGGAAAAAAACGCGTGGGCAAAGCTGAAACGCATCACCGACGATCCGCACCCGCTGCTGTCGCTGGCGGCGGCGCGCGCGCTCATGCAAATAGACGCAAAAGCGGCGCTGGCCGAGCTTCTCCCGCTCTTTACCCGCCGCCATGACTGGCCGCTCAACAAAATTGCCAACCTGTTCAATGAAGCCGGGCCGGATGCGGTAACCGGCCCGCTCACCCAGGCGGTCGGATCGGCGGCGCCTGAGGAATTTCCGCGCCTGGTGCGCTTGCTCGACGCGGCGCACAGCGATGAGGCGCTTCCGGCGATCCGCCGCATTCTGCAATCAGCCACCGATGACCGGGTGATCTCCGCGTGCCTGCAAGCGCTGCGCGACCCGGACGACGTTGGGCTCGCACGCACTTATGTGCGTCATCCCAGCTGGTTCGTGCGGGTGCAGGCGGTGAGCGCTTTAGGCAGAGTCGGATCAAAGAACGATCGCGATGCGTTGATCGCACCGTTGAGCGATTCGGTATGGTGGGTGCGCTACCGTGCAGCCCAGGCGCTTGCCGGTCTGCCGCAGGTCACCCTGGACGAAGTGCGGCAAATCCGCGAAAGCATCACCGACCGCTTCGCCCAGGACATTCTCACGCAAGTCATTGCGGAAAAGCAGACAGCATGAACTGGACGGACTGGATCACCGGCCTGCAATGGTTTTTTGTGCTGTATTTTATCGGCAGCAACATCGGCTACATCCTGCTCAACCTGCTTTCCATCCGCACTCTCAGGACCTACATGGAAGCGCGGAGCCTGGGTGATCTACCCGCCTATTCCGGCTACGAGCCGCCCATCAGCATTCTCATTCCGGCATACAACGAGGAAGCAACCATTACCGCTATGGTGCACTCGCTGGCGCTCCTTGATTATCCGGAATTCGAGGTCGTCGTGATCAACGACGGCTCTGAAGACAACACTCTCGCAACCTTGCAACACGATTTTTCGCTCGTGGTCTTCCCCGAAGCCTACTGGCAGCGCATCAAGGGCAAGGGTGTGCGGGCGATTTACCGTTCCATGACCTATCCCAATCTGCGGGTGATAGAAAAGGAGCATGGTGGCAAGGCGGATGCGCTGAACGCCGGCATAAACGCTTCGCGCTACCCGTTGTTCTGCGCGGTGAGCGCCGATTCCATCCTGCAAAGCGACAGCCTGCGCCGGGCAGTACAACCGTTTCTCGAAAATCCCCTTACCGTCGCTTCAGGCGGCACCGTGAGAATTGCCAACAACTGCGAGGTAAAAAATGGTTTTATCACCGGCATTGAATTGCCGAAAAGCGGGCTGGCCCTGATGCAGATTGTGGAAAGCCTGCGCACATTCCTGTTCGGCGCCATGGGCTGGTCAGCGCTCAATGCGGTGCTCATCATTTCCGGGGCATTCGGCCTGTTCCGCAAGGAAACAGTCATCGAAGCCGGCGGCTACCACACCAGCACTTCGGGCGAAGACATGGAACTCATCGTGCGCCTGCATCACATGCTGCGCCTCAAGGGCAGCCCGTATCACATTACTTTTGTCCCCGATCCGATTTTTTGGACCAAAGCGCCGGAAAACTCGCGCGCACTTAAAACCAAACGCGTCAACTGGCAGCGCAGACTGGCGGAAAGCCTCACACTTAACATGCCGCTGCTGTTTAATCGCAAAGGCGGCGTTGTGTCATGGCTCGCTTTTCCTTTCGTCATGGTATTTGAGTGGCTGGGGCCGATGTTTGAAGTTATGGGCTACATTTTCATGATTTCAGGTTTTGCGTTGGGACTGATTTCCTGGCAAGTATTTTCGGTGTTCTTGATGGTAGCTATAGGCTTTGGCATGCTGCTCTCGGTTACCGCGCTGTTGCTCGAAGAGCTGTCGTTCCATATTTATCCCAAGACCACCCAACTCGCGAAATTGCTGATCGCGGTTCTGCTTGAAAACTTTGGCTACCGGCAGCGGGTATCCTTATGGCGCTTTATCGGCTTGCTGCGCTGGATATTCAATCGCAAAGCGCCGGCAAAATGAAAGGGTTGATATTCCCGCAGTCAAGGCGTAACCTAAAGTTGCGTGCCAGGAATTAGAAACCCTGGTTATCGCGAAAGGAGATTTGTCATGTGCTATGAGTACGATATCTATTTGCAGGAAAAGTTGAGGAAAAGCAAACAACAGGTCGAGGACATGAAGAAACGGGCGCAAGCAGGGAAGCCCGCGCCTGAAAAAGATTCCGAGAAAAGACCGGAAACGCAGGAAGAACCGGTTCCCGCCTAAGCCTAAAGACAAATTCAAGAATTCAAAACCCACTTCGGCGGGGTTTTTGTTTCTACTCGTTCTATTGCGCCAACATTTCCCTGACCACGCCGCTCCACGCCTGCGCCAGGTTGTGGCGGTCGTAACCACCGCCGCCGAACGCCATGATTCTGCCCTCGCAGAATTCATTCGCAAGCACACACAAGCGTTTCGCGGCATAAGCGTGCGTGGCGGGCGAGTATTGCAGATGCGCGAGCGGGTCGCCTGCAATCGAGTCGGCGCCGCACTGAAACAAAATCAATTCCGGAGGATTGTCGCGCAATAAGGCTTCCACTTTCGGCCAAACCTTGAGGAATTCCGAATCGCCTGCGCCCGGCGCCATCGGGATGTTGAGCTTCATAACTGCCGCTTTGCCTTTGCCGGTTTCCTCAGCAAAACCGGTGCCGGGATAAAGAAAGTGCCCGTCTTCGTGGATGTCGGCATATATCAGGTCGGGGTCGCTTTCAAACGGATAAAACATGCCGTCGCCGTGATGCACGTCGATGTCCACGTAACCCATGCGCTTAACCTTGTATTGTGAGCGCAGCGTCTCAACCACCACGCCGAGGTCGTTGAATACGCAGAAACCAGCCGCGCGTTCGCGCCGCGCGTGATGCAGCCCGCCAATCGGCTGAAAAGTGCGCTTGCATTCGCCTTGCATGATGCACTTCAATCCGTCGAGCGCGGCGCCCACCACATGCGCAGTCGCTTCATACACGCCGGGAAACGCCGGAGTATCGCCGTAATCAATAAACCCATAACCGGCTTTGGAGAGCGCAATGACGCGGTCCACATGCTCCGGTGTATGGAAGCGCTCAATTTCCTCGCGGGTTGCCGGCCTGGATGATTTGATTTCCACTTTCTTGTCCAGGCCCTGCTTCTGCGCTTCGCGCCAGAACGCAGCCTGCCGGTCGGGGCCAAACGGATGTCCGTCGGGAAAACCATAACTACCGAGGCTGTCGCTTAAATACAAACAAACTTTCGCGTTCTTGTTCATATGTGTTTGCCCTTAATGTTACCCCTTCTGAGCCGCCAAGTGACGAGGGCAAATCGGGGGCTTTCAAGCGAGCACTGTCTGAGCGCAAAGCGCGAGTTGCGCAGCGCCCGATTTGACCAAGGAGCGCCGGGCACTCCTGAGCTTGTCGAAGGAGCGGCGAAGCAGGGCGTCGTTTTGTTTGGTTACTTTATTTTGGACGAGCAAAATAAAGTAACCAGCTGCCAGGCTGCCCCTGGCATCAAAACAACGCCAACTGCCCGCCTCTTTGCGGCGGGCGAAAGCGCGCGGTATCGAGCGATTCGCGATTGCGGTTGAAACCCAAACGCTGGCACGCCACCTTAAAGCGTTTCGCCAGCAACTCGGCAAACTTTCCCTCCCCTCGCATGCGGCTGCCGAATTCCGGGTCGTATTCCTTGCCGCCGCGCATATCGCGCACCCGGCTCATCACATGGCTTGCCTTAAGCGGGTAATGCTCATCAAGCCAGGCCTTGAACAAATCCTTCACTTCATAAGGCAGGCGCAGCAGCACGTAGCCCGCCATCGTGGCGCCCGCCTCGCGCGCCGCCTCCAGCACTTTTTCCACTGCGGAATCGGTGAGAAAAGGAATCACCGGCGCCACCAGCACGCCGCACGGAACACCGGCTTCGCTCAATGTCTTGATCGTCTGCAAGCGGCGCTGGGGCGCAGTGGCGCGCGGCTCAAGATGGCGTGCAATTTCATGATCCAGCGTGGTGATGGATACAAACACATGCGCCAGGCGCTGCTGCGCCATGGGCGCAAGCAAATCGAGATCGCGCTCGACCATTGAAGATTTGGTGGCGATGCCCACCGGGTGTTCGCATTCACCCAGCACTTCCAGGATCTGCCGCGTGATGCGGAATTCGCGCTCGATAGGCTGGTAAGGATCGGTGTTCGCGCCCAGCGCAATGACATCACACTGGTAGCCGGGGTGGGACAATTCCTCGCGCAGCAGCTCGGCGGCATTCACCTTGGCAAACAACTTGGTTTCGAAATCCAGTCCGGGCGAAAGATTGAGATAGGCGTGGGTCGGGCGTGCGTAGCAATAAACGCAGCCGTGCTCGCACCCGCGGTAGGGATTGATGGATTGGCTGAACCCGACATCCGGCGACTCGTTGCGGGCGATGATGCTTTTCGCGATTTCTTCGGTGACGGTGGTCTCGAGCTTTGGCAGCTCCACATCTGGCGGCGTATTCCATCCATCGTCAACGCTTTCCCGCACCCGGCTCTCGAAGCGCCCTTCGGGATTTACCGTCGCGCCGCGGCCTTTGGGAGGATGAATGATGCTGTGCGCCACGATGAACCCTTTCACTTCAACTAATCAACCAACCAAGAACGCCGGCTCTAAGGAACCTCTGATTTAGTCCCACACGGTTGCGACGACAGCTTTCCGGGAGGGGGTGCGCGAAGCGAGGCGCAGCCAAGGGTTACTCCCCTTGGTAAGCCGAGCGACAAAGCAGACCGCCCGGAGAAGCCCCGTCCCTCCGGGTTGCGGCAAAATGCGGCGTCTGCGGCGTTGCGCTCCTCGGCATCGTAGTCCCGGCTACGACCTTCGTCGCGCGCCTTGCACCCATCCGCATTTTGCCAGCAACGCAATCCGCGGAGGACTTAATCAGAGGTTCCCTAACTTTTGGTGGATATCATTTGCGCTTGCGGTGTCGCCTTCAGCACCTCATCCACCGTGGAGAGACCCGCTGCGACTTTCATCGCGCCGCTGATGCGCAGCGGCTTCATCCCGTCCTTGTAACCCTGCTCGCGCACCAACGCGACGTCGCAATCGCTGGTAATGAATTTGCGCAAGGCCGGCGTCATGGTGAGCATTTCGAAAATGCCCATGCGTCCCAAATAACCGGTCATGCGGCACTCAAGACACCCTTTATTGAGACACACCTTGGCTGGTTTGGCGGCCTTCCAGGGAGCAACCAGGTTGGTCCAGCTTTCGTCGCTCAGCGTACCGCTTTCTTTGCAATGGGGACACAAGATGCGCACCAGGCGTTGCGCCAGCACTCCCAGCAGGGTGGAATGAATCAAATACGGCGGCACGCCGATGTCCAGCAAGCGGGTGACGGCGGAAGGCGCGTCGTTGGTGTGCAGCGTGGATAGCACCAAGTGGCCGGTGAGCGCCGCCTGGATTGCTATTTCCGCGGTTTCCAGGTCGCGGATTTCCCCCACCATAATAATGTCCGGGTCCTGCCGCATCAGAGTACGCACTCCACTGGCGAAATCCAGGCCGATGCCGGGCTGCACCTGCATCTGGTTGAACTGGGGTTCCACCATCTCGATGGGGTCCTCGATGGTGCAGACATTCACCTCCGGCTTGGCGAGCATTTTCAGCGTGGTATACAAGGTAGTGGTCTTGCCGGAACCGGTGGGCCCGGTCACCAGGATGATGCCGTAGGGCTTGGCGACGAAATCATTCCAGCGCGATATGTCTTCCTCGCTGAATCCCAGTTCCTTGAAATCCTTCACCAGCACTTCGGGATTGAATATCCGCATCACCACTTTTTCCCCGAACGCGGTGGGCATGGTGGAAATCCGCAGCTCGACTTCCTCGTCATCGGGAGTTCGGGTCTTGATGCGCCCGTCCTGCGGGCGGCGCTTCTCCACGATGTCCATACGCGCCAGCACCTTGATGCGGCTGGTAACCGCCCCCACCACCACCGCCGGAATCTGGTACACCTGGTGTAGCACCCCGTCGATGCGGAAACGCACGATGCCCATGTCACGCCGCGGTTCAAGGTGGATGTCGCTCGCCCGCTGCTCGAAAGCGTACTGCCACAACCAGTCCACGATATTCACCACTTGCTGGTCATTGGCGTCCAGCTTGCCGCTTTTGCCCAGCTCAACCAATTGCTCTAAATTACTGACCCCGGGTAGACGCTCGTCGTGCACCTTCGCCGCCGTCTTGACGGAGCGCGCCAGGCTGTAAATCTCGACGAGATAACGGCTGATGTCCAGCGGATTGGCCATCACCAGCTTGATCTTCTGGCGCAGCATCAGGGAAAGGTCCCGCGACCACTGGGTGTCGTAAGGCTCAGCTGTGGCGATGACCACTTCCTTGTCATTCACCGCGACCGGCAGAATAGCGGAGCGCGACGCATAGGCGCTCGACATCACGTTGGTCACCTTGTCAAAATCAATCTTCATGGGGTCAATGTGGTAATAAGGCAGGTTGGCTTTGTGTGCCAGCCATTCAGTGAGCGCCTCGAGGTGCAAAAGTTTATGCGGCGGCCTGGCATTTTTCCATTTTTGTTCGGCGATGACAACCAGCGGATGCAGCCCGGAGCGGCTGCCGTGGTAATCATGCTTGAGCAAATCCGCTTCCGTCTTCAACACGAGGCCGTCCGATACCAGGCCGTGCAGCACTTGTTCAAGCGAAAGCCGATGATCGGCAGCTCTGTGTTTGATCTGCGTTACGGGTTGCATAACCTGCTTTTTGGGGGGATTGTTAGAAGTATAAACATATTTTTCAGGTTGATACAACGGGTTTTTAGCCTTTTTGATGAGATATTACAAGGCGCGCCTGGAATGTAAACAGCCTGTAGAGGGAGAATTCGGCGTCCGTGCGAATAAACTCGACCCCGACCCTGTTTTTTCTCGCATCGTGAATAAAACTTGAGACACTCCGCGTTTTATAATAAACATCCAAGACTATGTGCGGCCGATTTGTTCTCTATAGCTCCAAAGAACGCATTGCAGAACGCTTTGCGGTTGACCCATCGTCCCTGAACCTCATCACGCAATGGGAAGCAAGGTACAACATTGCGCCAAGCACCCATTGTTTAATCGTACGGCCTTCTGATCTCGGTTGGCGCGAAATGGTGACGCTTTCATGGGGTATGCTTCCCCATTGGGCAAAGAGCGCGGGCGACCGCCGCTATATCAACGCCAGGGGCGAAACTGTTTTTGAAAAACCCGCATTCCGCGCCGCGGCTCGCCGGAGTCGCTGCCTGGTGGTCGCAGACGGTTACTACGAATGGAAAGCAACCGGCGCCCGTAAAACGCCCTACTTCTTCAGCATGACGGAAGGCCAGCCCTTTGCCATGGCGGGGATGTGGGATTCCTGGGAACGCGAACGCGACAAGATTGAATCATTTGCCATCATCACCACCACGGCCAACGAATTATCCGCAGCCGTTCATGACCGGATGCCTGCCATACTCAAACCGGAGGATTATGATTTGTGGCTGGACGCGAAGATAGCCGATCCCGCACGGCTCGCGCCGCTGATTGCGCCTTACGCTGCAAATTCCATGCAATGCTGGACGGTGAGCACCAAAGTCGGCGACCCGAAGAATGAAACGCCTGACTTGATTAAGCCGGTCAAGTAAAATAATCAGGGCCTCGGTGGCAAGAACGAGTCCAAAGACAAATGAAAGGACACTCATGAACGATCAACTCGAAACACTGGAACACGTGAAACGCACGCTCATCGATCTGGCCATCCAGTTCGGGCCGAAGGTGCTGGTCGCGGTCGCAATCATCATCGCCGGCGTCTTCGCGGGCCGCTGGGTAGGCAGGATTATCGATGGTGGGCTCAGAAAATTTAATCTCGAGCCACCGGTTCGCCAGTTGCTGGTGCGTATCGTGCGGATCTTCGTGCTGGGTCTGTTCGCGATCATGGCGCTGCAGAACCTCGGAGTAGAACTGCTGCCTTTGATTGCAGGCCTCGGCGTGGCCGGCGCCGGCATCGCCCTGGCGATGCAGGGTGTGCTTGGCAACATGGTGGCCGGACTGACCATCATCTTTACCCGGCCATTCCGCGTCGGCGAATACATCTCGATCGCCAGCGAAGAAGGCCAGGTTGAGAACATCAGTCTCTTCAGTACTGTGCTCAGCCACCCGGACCTGTCGCTGGTGATCATCCCCAACCGCAAGATCGTCGGCGAGATCCTGCACAACTACGGAAAGATCCGGCAGCTCGAAGTCATGGTTGGTGTCGCCTACGACACCGACCTGAACAAAGCGCTTTCGGTAATCAACGAAGTGCTGCAGAACAACCCGCGGATGCTGAAAGACCCGGTTCCCGTTATCGCAGTCAGCGTGCTCGCCCCTTCCTCGATCACCATTGCGGTGAGGCCGTGGGTCAACGTGCCGGATTACGGCCCTGCAGGAGGCGAGATCAAAAAGACGATCGTCGAAACCTTCCGCAGCAGGAACATCGTCATCCCGTTCCCGCAACACGAAGTGCGGATGCTGGGGAGTGCAACTTGAGTGCAGACACTTGGGGCTAGGTTTTAAGGACTAGGCGGACGATCCCGCGCGCCTTGCGCCGCTGATTGCGCCTTACTCCGCGAAATCCTTGCAATGCTGGACGGTGAACAATAAAATCGGCGACCCGAAGAATGAAACGCCCAACTTGATTAAGCCCGCCAAATAAATTATCGAACATTTTGGAACGATGCTCTCCGTCGCGTGGGGATACTGGATAGACCGGCATCGCGAATCAATTCGACTCTGACTCTTTCTGCCCTTGCTATCCTCTGTTTTATTTAGCCCCCCGGTAGGACTAGAACCTACGACCTGCGGATTAATAGGTGTTATGAGAACGCTTGACAAGCAACCGGGAATCCTAGTATTTTACCAAATGGTTAAATAACAAATAGGTTTTGCCGATGTCGCCTGATCACCTCAGCACCACCTTCGCGGCACTCGCCGACCCGACGCGCCGCGCGATCCTTGCGCGCCTCGCCTCGGGCGAAAAATCGGTTACGGAGCTCGCCGAGCCGTTCGAGATCAGCCTTCCCGCCGTGACCAAGCACCTCAAGGTACTGAAGCGCGCCGGCCTGATTACGCGTAGTCGCGAAGCGCAATGGCGGCCCTGCCGGCTCGAGGCGAAACCGCTGCGGGACGTTGCGGATTGGGTCGTGCAGTACCGCCGATTCTGGGAGGAGCGCCTCGACCGCCTGGAGGACTACCTCCGCAAACTTCAAACACGGGAGAAAAAACATGCTCGGAAGAAAAAGTAATCACACTGAGGAAACCGCTGGTCGGGAAATCGTCATAACGCGCGTCTTCGATGCGCCACGTGAACTCGTGTTCAACGCATGGGTCGATCCGAAACAGGTGGTGCACTGGTGGGGGCCGAAAGGCTTCACGACTACCATTGAAAAAATGGACGTGAGGCCGGGCGGTGTGTGGAAGCATGTCATGCATGGCCCCGACGGTACCGACTATCCCAACAAAAGCGTCTTTATCGAGGTCGTGAAACCCGAGCGCATTGTTTTTTCCCATGGCGGGGGCAGAAAAGGCGGCCCTGCCGCGCAATTTCAGGCGACCTGGACCTTCGAAGCACAAGGCGCCAAGACCAAGCTCACCATACGCATGCTCTTCAGGTCGGCCGCGGAACGGGATCAGGTGGTCAAGGAGTATGGTGCCATCGAGGGCGGGAAGCAAACTTTGGATCGCCTTGCGGAGCATCTGGCGAAGATGGCTTTCTAGATGGTCACGCTGTCTGCAACTATCGTCCTCAACCACTGAGAAGGAGATGCCATGCAAGTCCAACCCTACCTGTTTTTCGACGGCCGCTGCGAAGAGGCGGTCGAGTTCTACCGCAAAGCGCTCGGCGCCGAGGTGGTGATGCTCATGCGTTTCAAGGACAGCCCTGAACCGCCTCAACCCGGCATGGTCCCGCCCGGTTCCGAGAACAAGGTGATGCATGCGAGCTTTCGCATCGGCGACACAACAGTGATGGCTTCCGACGGTCGCTGCCTGGGGCGGCCGAGCTTCCAAGGCTTTTCACTGTCGCTCACCGCGTCCAACGAAACCGAGGCTGATCGGCTGTTCGCTGCTCTGAGCGAAGACGGGCAGGTGCAGATGCCCTTGACCAAGACCTTCTTTTCGCCGCGCTTCGGCATGGTCGCTGACCGCTTCGGCGTGTCATGGATGATCGTCGTGACCCCCTGAAACTAACGCAAGGAGACTTCATATGACCCATTACGTTGATGGATTCGTTCTACCCGTTCCTAAGAATAGCCTCGAGGCCTACCGGCGCATGGCGCGCAAGGCGGGCAAAATCTGGCGTGAGCACGGCGCGATCGATTTTCGAGAATGCGTCGCAGACGATGTGAAAGTGGGAAAGCTCACGTCGTTCCCGCGCAGCGTCAAGCTCAAACGCGGCGAGACGGTCGTGTTCTCGTGGATCGTGTTCAAGTCGCGGGCGGATCGAGATCGGATCAACGCCAAGGTCATGAAGGACCCGCGTCTTGCGGACATGATGGATCCCAAAGCGATGCCCTTCGACGCCAAGCGCATGATCTACGGCGGTTTTAAGGTCCTGGTCGACCTGTAAAGGAGAAGAAGCATGCACGCAAAAAATAGCGAGGAGTTCGTCATCACGCGCGCCTTCGATGCGCCGCGCGAGCGGGTGTGGAAGGCGTGGACCGAGGCTGAGCGCTTGAAGCACTGGTGGGGACCGAAAAGCTTCAAAGTGCATACTTGCAAGGTTGATCTCCGCCCCGGGGGTGTCTTTCACTATGGCATGCGAGCGCCCGATGGCAGCGACATGTGGGGCAAGTTCGTCTATCGCGAAATCGTTGCGCCGGAGCGGCTGGTCTTCATCGTTTCCTTTTCGGATCCAAAGGGCGGCATGACCCGACACCCCTGGTCACCGAACTGGCCGCTGGAAACGCTGTCAACGGTTACGTTCACCGAGCAGGGAGGCAAGACGAAGATCACCGTGCAGTGGGTCCCCCACTCCGCGACGGAGCTGGAGCGCAAGACCTTCGAGGACGGCCGTCAAGGGATGCAGCAGGGTTGGACCGGAACCTTCGACCAGTTCGCCGAATACCTGGCGAGGGCCTGAGCATGACCGTGAGGAGCGACGCCGCCACAAAATCATCAGAACGGGAGTTCGTCATCACGCGCATTATCGACGCGCCGCGAGTGCTCGTGTTCAAGGCGTGGACCGATCCCAAGCACATGGCCCAGTGGTGGGGCCCGCACACCTTCACCAACCCGGTCTGCGAAAT
>DATDGC010000005.1:0-11247 GCA_036522275.1 Burkholderiales bacterium
CCCACGAGGGCGCGACGCTGGCTTTTCGGGATGAGATGCGCGAAGTGAGGCGCAGCGAATGGTTGACCCCCCTTTGCAAGCCGAGCGACAAAGCAGATCGCCCGAAAAGCCGCGTCCCGACCGGTTTTCGGCGCAATGCGGCGCTTGCATCGTTGCGCTCCTCGTGCTTAAGCTACGGCTAGGCACCTTCGTCGTGCGCCTTGCAATCATCCGCATTGCGCCAGAAACGCGCTCCGCGGAGGACTTAATCAGAGGTTCCCTAAAGGATTCTGCATCATGAAACTGCTGATTTTGCTGATGGCATTGGCGGTAGTGGTGTTGTTGTGGAGCACTATGGCGCGCGCTGCCGGTCTGCCGAAAGCCGGCGAGGCTGCCCCGGATTTCAGCTTGCCTGACCAGAACGGAACCGTGCGCAGCTTGCGCGATTTCGGCGGAAAATGGCTGGTGCTGTATTTTTATCCCAAGGATGATACGCCGGGCTGTACCCAGCAAGCCTGCGCCTTCCGCGATGACTTGCACCAGCTCACCGCGATGGGCGCGGAAGTCGTCGGGGTGAGCGTGGACGATACCACGAGCCACGCCGAGTTCGCCAAGAAATACCATTTGCCCTTTCCTTTGCTGGCGGACAAAAAAGGGGAAATCGCTGAACGCTATGGCTCAATCTTGGATCTGGGCGTAGCCAAATTTGCCAAGCGCAATACTTTCCTGATTAATCCTCAGGGAAAAATCGCCAAGGTCTATCTCAAAGCCGACACTTCGCGCAATTCCAAAGAGGTGATTGAAGACCTGAAAGTGCTGGCTGCGAAATAGTATATGTTGCAATTGTCGCCAATACTGTATGATGCACGCCATTAAGTTACCTGCGGCCCTCCAGTCCGGTCTGGGCCGCCACACGTTATCCCTTTACGGGAGGTGTCAATATCAATAGTCATCTGCCTAGACCGGTCCCGGGCCTTTGCTCAGGTAGGCTGATTTAGGAGAATGAACTATGCCTTTCAGCAAACTTGGCCTTTCGGCCGAAATTCTGCGCGCAATCAGCGACCAGGGTTATAACGAGCCCACGCCGGTGCAGGCGCAAGCGATTCCGTCGATACTTTCGGGACTGGATGTGATGGCCGGGGCGCAAACCGGCACCGGCAAGACCGCAGGTTTTACCTGGCCCATCTTGCAGCGCCTGAAAATCCATTCCAACACCAGCACGTCCCCGGCGCGACATCCGATACGCGCGCTGATTGTGGCGCCGACACGAGAGCTCGCGATGCAGGTCGAAGAAAGCGTGCGCACTTACGGCAAATATCTCACACTGAAATCTGCGGTAGTCTTCGGCGGAGTCAACATCAATCCGCAGATCAAGGAATTGCAGTCCGGTGTAGACATGCTGGTGGCCACCCCGGGGCGGCTGCTGGATCATGTGCAGCAGAAAACGGTAAATCTCTCCAAAGTGGAAATCCTGGTGCTGGACGAAGGGGACCGCATGCTGGACATGGGTTTTCTGCCGGACATTAAAAGGATTCTTGCACTACTGCCGGCTAAACGGCAGAATCTGCTGTTCTCCGCAACGTTTTCTGACGACATCAAGAAACTCGCGGATCGTCTCCTGAACAAGCCGGTGCTGATTGAGGTGGGGCGCGGCAATGCAGCGGCGGACATGGTCGCGCATGTGGTGCATCCGGTGCACCACAACCGCAAGCGCGAATTGCTCTCGCACATAATCAAATCGCAGGACCTGCGTCAGGTGCTGGTGTTCACCCGCACCAAGCATGGCGCAAACCGGCTCGCGAATCAGCTGCAGCGCGACGGCATTCATTCCACGGCGATTCACAGCAACAAGAGCCAGCCGGCACGCATCCAGGCATTGGCAGATTTTAAAAGCGGCAAGGTGCGCGTGCTGGTAGCGACCGATATCGCGGCGCGCGGGCTGGATATAGACGAATTACCGCACGTGGTGAATTTCGAGCTGCCGCACGTGGCCGGAGACTATGTGCACCGCATCGGCCGCACCGGCCGCGCCGGCAGTTCCGGCGACGCTATATCGCTGGTGTGCGCGGAGGAGATGGAGCAGCTCATGGACGTCGAGCGCTTCCTTAAATTCAAACTCCCGGTCAAAGTCGTGCCCGGTTTTGAGTCGGATCAGAAAGCAGGTCACCGCCCCAGTTTTGAGTCGAATCATAAAGCAGTTCACCGCGAAAGCCGGTGGCCCGGCAGGGCAGAGCCGCATGCTTTAAAACGCGAGCACAGCCGCATTGCGCAAATTGCACCAGCGGGAGAGCCGCCGGTTTCGCGTCCAGCACCAACAGCGCACCAGACTCATGTGAAAAGATCCACGCCGGCCTTGTTTTTACCGCCTGCCAAAGCCAAGCACAACGCTTAAGCGTCGCGCGTCAAGATGGTTGATTTCTGGCGCAGTTGCGGTTTTCATCATCTCAAACGCAATCCGGATGGCAGGCTCGCCGTCACCGACGATTTCCTGCGCAGTTATTTAATGCGCCCGGAACTGCGCCCGGTTGAAGAGTCTTGTGCGAATGAGCGCGCCCTGCACCAGGAATTGCTGGGCAACCCGCGCAGCATGGTGGATAACGCGCGCATTGCCGTGATTGCCGATGAAGATGCGCGGGAAAATTACCGCATCATGCTGCGTTTCCGCGAGCGCTTGTTCGCGGCGCCGTCGCTGGAAGCTTGCTATGCTGCGATTTTTCAGGAAGCCAACGCCACAGTGCCGCCGCTTTTCATCGACCACTTGGTACAGGTGATTTTGCGCCACATTCTGGACCGGCAACCTGAGCCGTTGCAGGCGCGCGCAGCGGAATTGTTGTTCCGTGCGCAGAAAATCAGCATCAATAATGACGCGATCATGGCGGCGGATGCAGAAAGCGTGGAAACTCACGGCGCGGGCCTTGGCAACATCGGGCGCTTTCTCAAGGAAGCGCAGGCGCCATTGAAGAGCGTCAATCTGACCGTGCTGAACGAGGAAAACGCGGCAATTTACTGGATGCGCGATGAGCATCACGATACCGTGCTTGCATTAAACTCAGCTCATCCCGGCTGCGCCGCACTGTGCCGCGTACTGGAAGCGTGGGTTGAGCATTTTCATCAAGTGCGTGTAACGATAAGCCCGGTGCCTAAAATCGAGAGCGATGAATGGGTCTGGCACGTCGGCTTGGACGCTGAAGCCAGCGGCATCCTCAATGATGTGTATCTCGACAAGGATATATCCGAGGAACGCCAGCAGCGGCTGTTATGCCTGTTTCGAATGGATTTTATCAACGCTCAAGACATGTTCGCAGAAATCGCCGGACAACCGGTTTTTCTGGGCATGGCGATGAGCAACGATTACCTGTTGCGCCTGAAGCCGCAGAATCTCTTGATGAATCTGCCGCTGGCGCGGCGCGCGTGAGTCGCAGGCAGACTCTTCTTTGGTACTCCAGCGTCAGGATATCTTAAGGAAGAGGTTCCTTAGTTGTCTTGCGCGCCAAACCACCGTCCACGCAGCGATTTGAGGCTGTCGACGATGCCCTCGTCAAGCGAAGATGAGCGTACTTCGTCAGACGGTTGCACCCTATGCTCAGTGACGAGTTCGGGTGCCTGCTGGTAGGTGAGATAGCGCATCAGCGCCGCATGTACGTGGCCTTTCAGCAGACGCACGTTCACCGGTTTGTTGAGGAAGCGGAAGATCTGCGCCTGGTTGATGAGCTCTATCACGAGTTCCGAGTCCGACGCGGTGGTGACGACGATGGTCAGGATCTGCGGATCTTCCTGTTTCAAGAGCTTCAGCATCGCGGTCACTCGCTCGTGGCCGGAGTCGACGTCAGTAATCACCACCGCGATTTCCTGTGACTGCATTGCCGCAAGCGCGGCGTCGAGATTCGCGGCATAGATTACCGGGCACAGCCCGCCGATCAGTTCGCGCGTAACACGGAAGATTTCTTCGTCTTTGTCGATCACCAGTACGCCGGCGGCCATCTTTTCCGGCAGCGTGACCTTCGCAGCCTTGGTATCGGCGAGTTCGAGCGCTATGGTCACCGCTTCGGCGACGGTAGTCTGCAGCTCGCTGTTGTCCCACGGCTTGCTGATGAAGCGGTAGACTTCGCCGTCGTTAATGGAGCCGACGATCGCCGCCAGGTCGGTATAGCCGGTCAACAGGATGCGCACGCTGCGCGGCGAAATCTCGCGCGACCGGCGCAGCAGCTCCACGCCCGGCATCACCGGCATGCGCTGATCACTGACGATCACGTGCACCTGGTACTTGCGGAGGAAATCGAGCGCCTTGTTGCCGTCGGTAGTGGTGAACACATGATAGCGGCTGCGGAACACCGACTTGAGCGCGGTCAGTATCCGTTCCTCGTCGTCGATCACCAGCAGACGCGCTTGCTTGACGCTGGTGTCGAGGCTGATTGCGCTGTCGCCGGTCAGCGCAGCCAATACGTCGTCATTCTCGGCAGACGGCTTTGCCGCTTCGATATTGAGCAGCCTTGCCGCGTTGAGCAATGCTGCGCTGTTGGGAACGACGAGAGTTGGAACCGTCGCATCTCCGCCGGAGTTGAGTGAAGCTTCGATCGCATCGCGGAACGCCTCGGAAAACTCGCGTAAACTCTGAAAGCGATCCTCGCGTTTCTTGGCGAGTGCTTTCTGCAGCACGCGATCTATCATAGGCGACAGCTTGGCGTTCAGTTGCGACGGATCGGCAGGCCGTTCATTCAACACTTGCTGCATCACCACGGCACTGCTGCCGTAAAACGGCTTACTGCCGGTCAGCAGCTCATAGGCGATTGCGCCGACAGCATACAAGTCGGTGAGCGTGTCAATCCCGGTGCCGAGGAACTGCTCGGGCGCCATGTAGTACGGGGTGCCGAGCACGTCACCGGCCCGCGTCAGGTTCGAAGACTCGGTGTGTGCGATGCCGAAGTCGCTGATCTTGATACGACCGTCGCTGTTGATCATGATGTTCGACGGCTTGATGTCGCGATGCACTACGCCCTCGCTGTGCGCATAGCCGATGCCGTCGAGCAGCTGGCGGATAATCTCGCCGACTTCGCTGATTTCATAGTCGACTTCCTGCGCCAGGTGCTGCGCCAGTGTCTTGCCATTGACCAGCTCCATCACGATGTAGGCGGTTTCTTCGTCCTCACCGTAATCGTAGATCTGCACAATGCGCGGGTGCACCAGGCGGCCCACCGCCTGCGCCTCGTGCCGAAAGCGGTTCATTACTTGCTTGAGTTCGCCGGCGTCGAGCGATGCCTTGGTGATCGCCTTGATTGCGACGCTGCGCGAAATTGCGGTATCCCAACCTTTATAGACGATACCCATGCCGCCCTTGCCGAGCACGCCCTGGATTTCGTATTTGCCGATTTTGGCCGGATGCGTCATCGCCATGGCGAGCCGTTATGCCGCGAGTTCCGCTTCGGCTGGCGGCTTCAACGGCAGCCACACCGTGAATTTGGTGCCGGTGCCGACCTGCGAATCGACGGTGATGCGGCCGCCGTGCTGCTGGACGATCTTGTAGGAAATCGTCAGCCCGAGCCCGGTGCCCTTGCCGATTTCCTTGGTGCTGAAGAACGGGTCGAAGATCTTCGGCAGCACTTCGGGCGCGATGCCCTTGCCGTTGTCGGCGACTTCGACCGCTACGCCGTTGCCGTCGCGGCGCGTAGTGAGCGTGAGCGTGCCGTTGCCGGCTTCCATCGCTTGGGTCGCGTTGGTGACCAGGTTGAGGAACACCTGATTGATTTGCGACGGCGCGCAGGTAATTTCGGGGATATCGCCGAACTGTTTGTTGATGGTGACTGATTTCAATAGATGCTTAGCGAGCAGCAGCGTGCTGTTGAGGCCTTCCTTCAGGTTGAAGCTTGTCACTTTGCTGCGATCAAGGCGACTGAAGTCCTTCAGGTTGCCGACGATCTCCGCTACCTGGCCGGTGCCGTAGAGGCCGTCCTTGACCAGGCCTTTCAGTTCCTCCATCACATGCTGCTGCTTGAGTTGCGCGATTTGCGCCGATACCAGCGCGAACTGTCGGTTCAACTCCTCGGCGTTGGCGTTGCCGCCGGCTTGCAGCAGCGCGAGCAGCTGTTCGCAGCGCTCGATCGCGGTGCCGAGGACGGGCAGCTTATCGGCGACCGTGCCGAGGCTGTTCTTGACGTAGGCGAGCGGCGTATTGATCTCGTGCGCGACGCCCGCCACCATCTGACCGAGCGACGACATCTTTTCCGACTGGATCAGCTGCGCTTCGGATTCCTTGAGGTGCTTGAGCGCTTCCGACAACTCGCGCGTGCGCTCTTGGACACGAAGCTCGAGACTCACGTTCGCGGCCTTGAGCTTGGCGCCGAGAAAAGCGAGCAGGATCAACAGCGCGCTGGCGTAGGCGATCAGGTAAACGCGATAGCGCTCCTTGTCCTGCAGCGTCGCCTCGAGCTCGCGGCTGAATGAATATGTCAGAGTGTCGAGGCGCGGGCCCGAAGTCAGGAACGCGAGCTTGGTGAACAGCGCCTGCTCGGCGGGCTTATGTTTGAGCAGTGCTTGCACCGCGCTGTCGAGTTCGGTTGCTTTGTCGCGCAGGGCGTCGGGGATCGTGTGCAGTTGCGCCGCGGCGGCCTCAAGGCTCGTGCGCTGCGGGTCCTGAGCCAACCAATAATATAGCGGTGCCGTGGTGGACAGCCGGCTCAACGCCTGCTCGAGCTCCGGCGAGCGCGACTGCAGCTCGGCTGCCTGCGTGCTGAGTTCCGTTGCGCCTTTGAGCGCAGCTTGCAGCGCATCTTTGGTGTTGCGGTTCTCAGCCTTGAACTTCTCGACCAGCTCGACCTTCTGCAGGATCGCCTTGCTGAGCTCGGGCAGCCCGGCGCTCAATGCCGCGCTTTGCGTGTTTTGCAGCGCCGCGCCCAGACCCTGTAAGGCTTTGCTGGCGGCTGCGGCACGGTTGCTCGCTGGTAAATCGTTCGAGCCGAACTCGAGGCGCGCGCGCAGCACGTCGACGTCCCAGCGGCCGTCGATTTCCTTCAATTCGCGCAGGAAGCCCAAAATCTCGTTCTGCTTGCGTAGGTCGACCGCCTGGGTCTTGTCGTAGAGGAACATCAGCACCCCCACCATAACTAGCGCGGCGAGGCCGAACAATATGTTATGCAGCACGTCAGGCTTGTCCATGTCGTCCCATTCGTTCGCCCAGATAGGCGCGGCGTACCTGCGGGGGCACTCGGCCAAGGGATAGGAAAATCAATCCGCCCGTGAACGATCTTTTGCGGGCGGACGTGTGTGTAGCAGAGCTTTGGTCAAGTCTGGAACCTCGCATAGTCTGATTTATGTTCAATTGAGGCTCCTCCTCTCCACAACTCGATCGGGATTTGACCGTAATTATTGGTCAATTATTGAGGCTCCTCCTCTCCGCAACTCGATTGAGATTTGACCGGGATTATTGGTTAATTACCTGGCAATCTACCTTAACCTCGAAAAAGAGGCAATTATCCCGACCTTTTATAGCGTGAGTCGAGACAACATCATTGCTATACTTCAATTGTAACCCTGGTTAAGACCCGTTATGAACGCACCACAAAAAATTGCTTCGCTCAAGCTTAACAACACCGCGTTATTCCGGCAGCAGTGCTATATCAACGGTGAATGGGTGAATGCCGACAACAAAGCCGTACTCGCCGTTACCAATCCGGCGGACGGCTCGCAGCTTGGCACGGTGCCTAACATGGGCGCTGCGGAAACGCGCCGCGCCATAGAAGCAGCGCATGCCGCCTGGCCTGCTTGGCGCGCAAAGACCGCTAAAGAGCGGGCGGTCATCCTGCGCCGCTGGTTCGAACTCATCATGGCAAACCAGCAGGACCTCGCGATGCTGATGACCGCAGAACAGGGCAAGCCGCTGGCCGAGGCCAAGGGTGAAATCGCATATGCGGCGTCTTTTATCGAATGGTTTGCCGAAGAAGGCAAGCGTGTTTACGGTGATACCATTCCTCAGCACCATTCCGATAAGCGGCTGATGGTTATCAAGGAGCCGGTCGGCGTCTGCGCGGCGATTACGCCGTGGAATTTTCCAGCGGCGATGATTACTCGCAAAGCCGGCCCGGCGCTCGCAGCAGGCTGCGTAATGGTGCTGAAACCTGCTGAACATACCCCTTATTCCGCTTTGGCGCTCACCGTACTCGCCGAGGAAGCGGGAATATCCAAGGGCGCGTTGAACGTGGTGACAGGAGATGCGCCGGCGATAGGCGGCGAAATGACCGCCAATCCACTGGTGCGCAAGCTCACGTTTACCGGTTCCACTGAAGTCGGGAAACTCCTGATGCGGCAATGTGCCGACACCGTGAAAAAAATCTCTCTGGAGCTGGGCGGCAACGCGCCGTTCATTGTGTTTGACGATGCCGATCTCGATGCCGCGGTGCAAGGCGCGATTGCATCCAAATATCGCAACACCGGGCAGACCTGCGTGTGCGCCAACCGCATCCTGGTGCAGGAAAGTGTTTATGATGTGTTTGCTGCTAAGTTAGTGGCGAAAGTGAAAGTTTTTAAAGTTGGCAACGGCATGGAAGAGGGAGTCACTCAAGGACCGTTGATCGATGCACAAGCTCTCAAAAAGGTTGAGAGCCATATCGCCGATGCGGTGGCCAAAGGCGCGAAAGTATTGTTGGGCGGCAAGCGCCATGCGTTGGGAGGAACGTTCTTTGAGCCCACGGTGCTGAAAGACGTCACTACCGACATGCTGCTTGCGCGCCAAGAAACTTTTGGTCCGGTAGCGCCTCTGTTCCGCTTTAAAACCGAGCAGGACGCAGTGCGTATTGCCAATGACACCGAATATGGTCTTGCGGGATATTTCTATAGCCGTGACATCGGGCGCATCTGGCGCGTTGCCGAAGCGCTGGAATGCGGAATGGTGGGGATCAACACTGGCATCATCTCCAACGAAGTCACACCGTTTGGCGGAGTGAAGCAATCCGGCATCGGCCGCGAAGGCTCAAAATACGGCATCGAAGAGTTCGTACAGGTGAAGTATCTATGCATCGGCGGTATTGACCGACTGGACGCCGAAATATAAAGGGGATGATATTTGCAAGATGAATGCCGATGACGCACTCCGGCTTGCCGGTGATATATCTGAATAAGATTGGAAATGCATTTACAGGCACGTCGGAGCGGCCGCTATTCTGGTGGCGGAAACGGGAATATTTCAGTCCGAGGCGAGGAGAAAATTGCGCACGATTTTGATCTGGTCTGCCGACATCAGCACTGGTGCGTGACCGATTCCGGGCAGTTCCACCAATTCGGTGCGTGCTTCGCGCTCGCACATTTTTAGCGCGGTTTCTCTGAGCAACAAGTCGGACTCGGCTCCCCGCAAAATCAGCACCGGGCAGCGCACTTTTTCCCAGAACTGCCATAAATCCACGTCCTGGAAAAATCCGCTTTTAAACGGTTCGCCGATTTTCGGATCATATTTGAATCCGTAGCTTCCATCATCAAACTTCTTCACGCTGTGAATGGCGAGATGGCGCCACTGCGAGTCGGTGAGCGGGCCAAAAGGGGCGCACACCTTGCGCACATAGGTTTCGAATTCCTCAAAGCTGGCAAAGCGCGAGTTCTTGCCGACGTATTCAGCCAGGCGGCGCAGCGCCTCAGCGGGAACGAGCGGGCCGACATCGTTCATTATGAGGCGCCGTATCGGCGATTTTGGTTGTGCCGCCAGCATCATGCCGATCAGCCCGCCCATCGAAGTTCCCACCCAGTCAATGAAACGCTCAGATGGACGGCGCAACAACTTGTCAATAAATCTGGACATTCTGGTGCCAGGACCGATTCGCGCAAGCAGTGCCGCCATGTCGGTAAGATAAACCGGGTAACTATAATTCTCGTGGTGGCTAAGCCAATCGCTTTGTCCACGGCCTATGATATCAGGGCATACTACGTGACAATCGCTTTCGAGCGCCATGGCGAGAAAATCGAAATCTCGCGCGTTGCGCGCGAGGCCATGCACGCAGACCACCACGTGCGGATTGTTGCGATTACCCCATTCGGTGTAGGCAATGCGGTGAAAGCCATGGGGGCCAAGGCTCAGGAAACTGTTTTCCAGCATTTTTCTTTCTTTTCGCTTTGGTTATTGTTCTTCCCAACACTCCACAATCGCGGTTTTTATCCATGCGCAGTCATTGTTTAGCGTGCTGAACCGATAAGAGTTTCCCCGCCCTGTATCGCGTTTGGCCATTTTTCTGATTTTCTCCGACTTGATATTGGCCTGGTGTGCGGTGAACCCCATGCGCTCATACCTCTGCTGCTCGAGGATGATGTCTTCTGGCGGACTTTCAGAAAACCACACCCATTCATCAAGGAAACCGTTGACCAGCTCTTCCAACACCTGGTAAAGCTCATCCTCAATTTTTTCACCGGGTGCGAGTTCTTGGTAATCGTTGGTCCGGCTTTCCAGGTTATAAGTCCAATGTTCCGTCCATTCGGCTTCCAAACCATCGCTGGCGTAGAGCTCGGTTTGTTTATCCTGTTTGTGGATTTTGAACAAGGCATGTTGTTTGCCGGTGAGAACATACCCGGCGTACTCGCTGGCGCCGGTGTTCTTGAAAACGATGGCATGCCTGAGATACCCGTTTTCTTCGACTGCGATCTCTAATTGCAAGGGGCTGCTGACGAGCTCAGAGTCAGCGAGCGCTTGGGTGTGTTGGTCAGTAAGCTTGCCGTTCTGGATCATCACGTTGCCGCTTACCCCATCGCGGTGATTAACCCATTCCACCTTGATTTTGAGGTCGGGAAAGGCTGCCGAAGTGGTGACGAAAGGCGGAAAGGGGATGCCTTGATCGGCTTCAAAGTGGTAAATCAAGTCTTGTGAAATGTATTGCTCCTGGAAATTCTGAATAGCGCTTTCTTCGGACAGCAAGGCGTTGATCTGATGCTTGAACGCTTCCAGCAGTCCGATATCCCCACTGACTGTTACGCTGGCTTGGAATGCTGCGGTCATCTCGGATTTAATTGGAAAATGCCCGACCTGTTGCATGTGGTTCCTTAGCATTATCGCACAGGGAACCCCTGATTAAGTCCTCCGCGGATTGCGTTGCTGATAAAATGCGGATGGATGCAAGGCGCGCGACGAAGGTCGTAGCGCGGCTGCGACCCGTTAGCCAAAGGCCCGCTTGCGGGAGCAGCCGCACAAGCTCCGCTCCATGCTATCAAACGCAGCCTTCTGCGCCCCTGCCCGCACCACGCTGCGCGAGACCGAGTCCGGGGCGCACTACGAAGCCGAGGAGCGCAACGACGCAGACGCCG
>DATDGC010000006.1:0-35899 GCA_036522275.1 Burkholderiales bacterium
GACTCTTCGCGTCCCTGCTTCACGTCCAGCGTGGCGGCCGGTTCGCTCTGCTCCAGTTCCACACCTTCGATGCGCTTGAATTTATCGCTGATTTTCCTGCTGGTAGTGTGCACTTCTTGTGCGTCTTCATGAGCCTGGCGGATATGGTTGGCGAGATTTTTCATGCGCAGATCAAAACGTTCAAAATCTATGCTCAATTTGGCCAGCGCCTCCTTGATAACGTTCATGTGCTTGCGCATTTCCACATCTTTTAATACTGCTCGGGCAGTGTTCAGCACCGCCATCAGCGTGGTCGGGGACACGATCCACACCCGCTTTTGCATCGCGTAATCCACGATGTCGAAGTGGTAAGCATGGATTTCAGCGAACACCGCTTCCGCCGGAACAAACATCACCGCGCCGTCCGAAGTCTCATTGGAAATGATATATTTCTGGCTGATGTCATCCACGTGTTTTTTGACGTCCGCCTTGAACTGGCGCTGCGCCTGGGCACGTTCGATTTCGCTAACATCCGGCGCGAACATGCGGTGATAGTTTTCTAGAGGGAATTTGGAATCCACCGCGACCATGCCGGTGGGCTCGGGAAGCCGCAGCACACAATCCGCGCGGCTGCCGTTGCTCAAGGTGTATTGCATGGCATAAGCAGAGGGCGGTAGGATATTTCTCACCAGCGCTTCCAACTGCACTTCGCCAAAAGCGCCGCGCGAGCGCTTGTCACCCAGCAATTCCTGCAGGCTCACCACGTTGCTGGTGAGCCCATCTATCTTCTTTTGCGCCTCATCTATGGTGGCAAGCCGCGCCATCACATTGGTGAAGGTTTCGTTGGTCTTTTTGAATCCTTCGTCGAGGCGCTCGCTCACTTTCCCGCTGATTTGCTGCAAACGTTCATCCACAGTGGCGCGCAGTCGCTCGGAATTTTGCGTAAGTTTTTCATCCAGGCGGTCGCCCTGGTAGGTCAAGCCCTCGTGCAAATCCTTGAGCATGGCGCGGTGCTTGTCTTCCATCAACCGCTCCAGATCGCTTGACAGATTTTGCCGAGTGAGCAGCCTGAAGCCTATCCAGAAAACAACACCCAGAATAAGCATCGCGACAACACCCAACAGGATTTCGTTCATAAATTTTCCGTAAGCATGAATCAGTATAGCGCATCCAGACCGGCTCTAACCGAAGCTGCGCAGGCTTTGCAGCGGCGGGCGGTTGAGCGTAGCTCGCATCTGCGGCAAGCTTGCGAGTGTCACCCCAGTAGCGCCGCCCGCTAAACCCATTATCCACAACCAGGGATTCAAAACATACGCGACATTCAATACATTGGAGGCCAGAACGTAACCCAGAGCGCTTGCGCCAGTCGCGGCAAGCAGTCCCGCCAAAGCACCGATTACGACAAACTCGGAAAGCTGGGCGCGCATGACCTGCCTCGCGCTTGCACCGAGCGTGCGCAACATACCCGCTTCCAGCATGCGTTCATCCTGTGTGGCGACGATGGCCGCATAAAGCACCATCAATCCTGCGAGCAGGGTGAACAGGAAAACGAATTCAACCGCCTGCACCACTTTGTCCATGATTTTTTGTACCTGTGAAATGATCACCGCCACGTCTATCACCAGGATATTCGGAAACGCCTTGACGAGATCGTTGACCACCGCCAAGCGGTCCGCCGGCAAGTAAAAGCTGGTGATATAGCTCACCGGATAATTCTCCAGCACGCCAGGCGGCGCGATGACAAAGAAGTTCACCCTGAAACTATCCCAATCCACTTTGCGCAAGCTCGTGACTTGACCGCTCAACACAGCACCGGCTATATCATAGGTGAGCGTAGCGCCAAGCCGGATGCTCAGAGTTTCGGCGAGCCCCTGTTCCACCGAGAACATCGCTTTGCCTGTTTCCTGCTCACGCCACCAGCGGCCTGCAACAATCTGGTTGTCGTCTTGCATCTCGCGCGCCCAGGACAAATTGAACTCGCGCTCAATCAAGCGTTTTGCGCGCTGCTCGGAATAATCCAAGGAAGACACGGTTTTGCCGTTGATGGCGGTCAGCCTGCCGCGTACCATCGGGAAAATACGCGGCTGGTCCAGGCCGTGGGCGGCGAAAAATTCATGCAGCGTCTGTAACTGATCCTGCTGGATATTCACCAGGAAGCGGTTTGGCGCAGCGGGCGGCAAGCTGCTTCTCCAGCTTTGCAGCAAGTCGCTGCGCACCAATGTGAGCAAAAGCAGCGCCATCATTCCCGCGCTTAAGCACACCACCTGCGCCACGCTGCCTGACGAGCGACGCCGTGCGCTGGCCAGCCCAAAGCGCCACGTTACCCCTACACCGCTATGCAAACGTCCTAACAATCTCAGGAGCACCAGCGCAATACACGCAAAAAGCACAACGCCTGCGATCAGCCCGCCCAACACATACATGCCCAGCTTCAAATCATTCGCCTGCCACAGCAGCATCGCCGCGATTACTGAAAAACCCAGAATATATCCGGCGCCGCCCATGCCTTTGGGGATTCCCAGTTCTCGCCGCAATACCCGCAAAGTCGGCACTTGGCTTAAGCGCATGAGCGGTGGGAGAGCAAACCCCAGAAGCAGCAGCAGTCCGCATGCAAAGCCATGGGTTGCCGGCAACAGGTTTGGGAAAGGCAGTTCCCTTGCAGCCAAAACACTCAGCCAACGCGCAAGAAATTCTTGAGCCAATAAGCCGAATAGGCAGCCCAGCAAGCTTGCCGCCATACCTAACAGTAGGAAATGATAAAAATACAGGCGCAACATCGCGCTTTGGCTCGAGCCCAGACAGCGCATCATGGCGCAGCCATCCAAATGCCGCTGCACGAAACGCTGTGCCGCCAGCGCCACCGCCACAGCCGCCAGCACCACGCTCATCAGCGCCGCAAGCCCCAGATATTTCTGCGCGCGTTCCAGTGCTGCTTTGATTTCCGGACGTGCATCCTGTATGCCCTCCAGGCGCTCGCCCAAAACCAGGCGGGGTTGCGCCCAGGCGCGGAAGTCTGCGATCGTTTCAGGCTCGCCTGCAAATAGTAAATGGTAAGTGATGCGGCTGCCGGTCTGGATCAAACCGGTTGCTTCGACATCACCGAGATTCATGAGCAGGCGCGGCGCTATGTTGAAAAAGCCGATCGAGTAATCCGGTTCTTCGGTAATTACCGCAGATATTCGAAAGCGCGCATTGCCTAGCTCAATTGGATCGTCTACTTTAAATCCAAGCCGGCTCGCAAGGCGCAAGTCCACCCACACCGATCCTGGCTCAGGAAGCGCGGTGATTTTCGACGTACCGCTTTGCGCAGCCACCCGCAATTCTCCGCGCAAAGGATAACCTTCGGCGGCGGCCTTGATTTCAGTGAGCTGCCCTGTATCGGCATGCAACACCATGCTTGGAAATTTGAGCGTACGCGTAACACGCAAACCGTGCTGCTTTGCTTGTTCTTCGAAATCCTTTTGGATCGGGCGGTCCGAAGCGAGAACCAAATCCGCCCCGAGCAGCAGGTTGGCCTCATCGCTTAATGCCCGTTGCACCCGGTCGGCAAAAAAACCGACCGTGGTCACGCTGGCCACCGCAACCACCAGGGCTGCCGCCAGCACCCGCAATTCGCCTGAGCGCCAATCCCGGCTCAACATGCGCAGTGAGAGCGTAAATAGTTTCATTCGCTGAGCACCCCGGCAGTGAGATGAAGCAGCCTCCCGCAGCGCTTGGACAGCGCTTCATCGTGAGTCACCATCAACAAAGTCGTACCCTGCTCCTGGTTCAGTTCAAATATCAGCTCTATGATTTGCGCGCCGGTTGCGCTGTCGAGATTACCGGTCGGTTCGTCCGCCAAAAGCAGCTGCGGCTTCCTGGCAAAGGCGCGGGCAATCGCCACGCGCTGCTGCTCGCCGCCTGAAAGTTGCTTTGGATAATGGTGCATCCGTTCTCCCAGGCCAACGCGCTGAAGGATATGTGCCGCTTGCTTGCGCGCATCTGGGTCGTCGGCAAGCTCAAGCGGCAACATCGCGTTTTCCAGCGCAGTGAGCGCGGGCAGAAGCTGAAATGACTGAAACACGAAACCCACTACACCCGCACGCAATGCAGCACGGCCGTCTTCGTCGAGCGCGAACACATCAACGCCGTTCAACTTGACTGTGCCTGAACTCGGCGTATCGAGACCCGCCAGCAACCCCAGCAAGGTGGATTTGCCTGAGCCTGACGCGCCCAGAATCGCCACCGCTTCGCAAGGCAGAACCGTGAAACTCACGTCCTGCAGGATGGTCAGATAGGCTGCGCCGTTATGCACTTGCTTGGTAAGCTCCACTGCCTGCACAATGGGCTGTATGCGATTTTCAGTCATGCTCAAACGCGTCCTTGTTGTTTTCTGTCTATGCCTGCCGCTTTGCGCCGGCGCCGCGCCGCTCATCATGGTGTTTGGCGACAGCCTGTCTTCAGCTTATGGCTTGCCGCAAGAGGCCGGCTGGGTCAGCCTGCTCAAAAAACGCTTGCAACAAGAGCAGCTGGATTATCAGGTGATCAATACCAGCATCAGCGGGGAAACCACGCGCGGCGGCTTGAGCCGCATCGCGCAGAGCCTTGCAACGCATCATCCGGCCATCGTTATTCTCGAATTAGGCGGCAACGATGGCTTGCGCGGGCAACCCGTCGAAGCCACGCGCGACAACCTGGAAAGCATCATCAAAGCCTGCCAACTGCGCGGCGCCAAGGTGTTGCTCATCGGCATGCGCCTGCCCCCTAATTACGGCACAGCCTATACCCAAAAGTTTCAGAGCATTTATCCTGAACTGGCAAAGCGCTACAGCCTTCCCCTGATGCCTTACATGCTCGAGGGTTTTGGCTATGACCCAGCGATGTTTCAGTCTGATCGTATACATCCGGCCGCTGCTGCACAGCCCATTATTCTCGATAATATCTGGAAAACCCTCAAACCCCTTCTGGGATGAAATTACTACTCGAAATATGCTATATTCATGCAAAATTCACATGCCGCCTGCGAAGAGAAAACCATGGGACATGAAAAATCCAAACTGCCGACTTATGAGGTGGAGTTTATTCCAGTTGAAAGAAGGCTGGTGGAGGGAAGACGCAAATCCTCAGGCAAGGCGCGGCAGCACATAGGTGTCGAGCAGCGCCGCAAACCCGGCCGCAGGGACTCCGAAGCCGGGCATAAACCCAGGAAATAGAGCAAGTCACTCAACCAGCCTGACCTGCGCGTCACCCGCTTTCATGTTGCCGATCCTGCCTGCGTAATTGAAACCCTGGCGTTTAAAAACTTCCAGTACCTGCGGCGTCGCGTCCTCACTGCAGGCCACCAACAAGCCGCCGCTTGTTTGCGGATCGCATAACAGCTTTTTCTGCCACTCCAACATAGCTTGAGGCAACACTACTTGCTTGCCATAGCTCGTCCAGTTGCGTTCAATCGCACCGGGACCAAAACCCTGCTTTGCCAAATCCAACGCTGTGGGAAGAATGGGCAACGCATCAAAGTGGATTTCTGCGCCAAGCCTGGAACCTCGGCAAATCTCTAGTAAATGCCCGAGCAAACCGTATCCCGTAACATCGGTGATCGCATGCACGCCAGTCATGTCGGCGAGCGCCACGCCGGCGCTGTTAAGCTGCGTAGTGCTCTCCAGCATTTGTCGGTAACCCTGTTGCGACAATTTGCCTTTTTTCAGCGCCGCGCTCATGATCCCGACCCCCAGCGCCTTGCTGATAATCAGCGCATCCCCTGCGCGCGCAGTATCATTGCGTTTTACTTTGTCGGGGTGGACCAGGCCTAGGCCCACGAGACCATAAATGGGCTCGGGAGAGTCGATTGAATGGCCGCCTGCGATGGGAATTCCCGCTTGCGAACATACCGCTTCGCCGCCAGCCAAGATGCGCTGAATCACCGCCACTGGAAGCTTGCCGATTGGCATGCCAACAATGGCAAGCGCCAGTATCGGACGCCCGCCCATGGCGTAAATGTCGGAGAGCGCATTGGTAGCGGCGATGCGGCCGAAATCATAAGGATCATCCACGATCGGCATGAAAAAATCGGTGGTCGCTATCAACGCCTGCGTGTCATTCAATCGGTAAACCGCTGCATCATCGCTGGATTCGGTGCCGACCAGCAGATCAGGCCAGTTTTTGCCAATTGCCAGCTGTGACAAGATTTCGCACAACAGCGCCGGCGCGATTTTGCATCCGCAACCGCCGCCATGCGAAAATGTGGTCAACTTGATATCACCAATTTCAGCCAATTGGTTCATTTAAGATGTTTCCTTTGCAATCCCACGATGGGATAAACGTAACACAGTTGCGCGACTTTGACGAGTTGATTGACGTGCGTTCGCCCGCGGAGTTCAGCGAAGATCACATCCTGGGCGCCATTAACTGTCCGGTGCTCGACGATGCCGAAAGAAAACAGATCGGCACAATATACAAACAAGTATCCAGCTTCGAAGCGAAAATAATCGGCGCAGCCTTGGTGGCGCGCAATATCGCACATCATATTGAAAAGATTTTTATCACACGGCAAAAAGACTGGCGGCCCCTGGTCTATTGCTGGCGCGGCGGAAACCGCAGCGCGGCAATGGTGCATGTTCTCGAACAAGTTGGCTGGCGTGCCGGAAGGCTGCAAGGGGGCTACAAATCCTATCGCGCGGCAGTAATTGAGGGTTTGTCGAAACTGCCCAAACAATTTCAGTTTCGCGTCATCTGCGGGCCAACCGGCTCAGGCAAAAGCCGGCTGATACAGGCGCTGGACCAGCTTGGCGTGCAAGTGCTGGACCTGGAGCGGCTTGCCGCGCACCGCGGCTCGGTGCTGGGCGGCCTGCCCGACGAGCCGCAGCCCTCACAAAAAATGTTTGAAAGTCTGATCTGGTCCGAGCTGCAGCGTTTCGATGCGAAAGAACCGGTATATGTTGAATCCGAAAGCAAGAAAATCGGTAACGTGAGGGTGCCAGACGTATTGCTCGATGCGATGTGGCGCGGACATTGCATCCACATCGAAGCCGCCACAAGCTTGCGCGCGAAGTTGCTCAAAGAGGAATACCAACATTTTTTGCGCGATCCCGAAACACTAATACAGAAACTGGAATTTTTGACTACACGTTTTGGCCACGAATTAATCAACCGCTGGAAAGGCTATGTGGCCGACCGGCAATGGGACGCTTTGGTGATGGAGCTTCTGGATCGGCATTACGATCCAGCTTACAGCAAATCGATCCTCAAACATTATCCACACTATCAGGACGCGGCGATTTTACATGTCAATACAACGGGCGATGCCGAAATGCAGCGTCTCGCGCAAAGCATCATTTCAGGAAGCAAATAAAAATCAAAATGAAGCTCGCACTCAAAATAGATGTGCAAACTGTTCGCGGCACCCATCAAGGCGTGCCGCGTCTTGTGGAACTGCTGCAAAAGCATAACGCCACAGCCAGTTTTTTCTTCTGCGTCGGACCTGACCATAGCGGCCGCATGCTGAAACAGCTGTTGCGCGGCAATCTGCTTAAATATTATGGATTGCCGTCGCTGTTTTACGGCACTTTGCTGCCGGGGCCCGACATCGGCAAGCAATGCGGCGATATCATGCGCAAAGCGTTCGCAGCCGGGTTTGAAGTCGGCTTGCAAGCGTATGACGCTGCGGCATGGTCCAATAAGGCGGCGCAAAGCGAGGCCGGCTGGAGCGAAAAACAAATGAGGCTGGGGCGCGAGCGCTTTGCCGAAATTTTCGGTGATTTCCCCGCAGCCCACGCAGCGGCGGGCTGGCAGATGAACCTGCACGCCTATCGTTTGACCCAGCGCTTCGGTTTTGCCTATTGCAGCGACACACGCGGCCGCTGCCCGTTCATTCCCATCTACCGTGGCGAAATCATCGCCTGCCCACAGCTTCCCACCACCCTGCCGACGCTCGATGAAGCGATCAAGAGCGTTGGAGTGGGGGCGGCCGCGGATCATGTGTTGAATCTCAGCACCAACCCGCCCGCGACCGGCCATCTCTACACATTGCGTGCTGAGCTTGAAGGCATGGCGCTCGCGCCGCTTTTCGAACGCCTGCTACAAGGCTGGCGTGCGCAAGGTTATGAACTGGTGGCAACACGCGAGCTTTATGCCTCGCTGGAAACCAGGAATCTTCCCCGGCATGAAGTGGCGCTCGGCAAGTTGCCCGGGAGCAGCGAAACGCTCATGCTGCAATCCAAGGAATTCCTCGCCGAATAAGCCGTCTGCAGACCCCAGGCCGCGATTGTCAAGCGCAAAGGGGTGTTATACACTGCGACAAACGATAATGATTAACCAGGCCTTCCCCGATTTTTAACTCCCCTCAACCGGGAACAAGGTTTTTCGCCTCTCCTTCTCCACAGGCAAAAATTCTCATCATTTATTTTTCTCCAAGGGGGTGCGGCGGCGCGAGTGCGCAGTGTGAAAGTGCCCGGCCAAGCGCAGGAAGTTTTGGAGCACATGCAAACTTTGCAATAATCACTTAACGGAAAATACGACATGATACCGAGAAAACCCCCTTCTGTTGTCACCCGCCTACACACCAAAACCAAGCTGTTCGTTCTCGATACCAACGTCCTGATGCACGACCCGACCAGCCTGTTCCGTTTCCAGGAACACGATGTCTACCTGCCGATGGCCACCCTGGAAGAGCTCGACCACAATAAAAAGGGCATGTCGGAAGTGGCGCGCAACGCGCGTCAAGCCAGCCGTTATCTCGACGAAATCGTAAGCGATGCTTACACCAATATGGACGACGGCATTTCCCTTGAAACGCACGGTGGAAAGGATGCAACCGGGCACTTGTTCCTGCAAACCAAGGTGATCAACGGCGACCTTCCCGCCCATCTTCCCGGCGGATACAGCGACAACCAGATCATCAGCGTGGTAAAGCACTTGCAGGAGACCTATTCGGGGCGACACGTGATTCTCGTCAGCAAAGACATCAACATGCGAATCAAAGCGCGCGCGCTGGGATTTGCCGCCGAGGATTATTTCAACGACAAGGTACTCGAAGACACCGATTTGCTGTACACCGGGTTCCAGGAATTGCCCGAGGATTTCTGGGACAAGCACAGCAATGAAATGGAATCCTGGCAGCAGTCCGGCCATACCTTCTACCGCGTGAGGGGGCCGCTCTGTCCCAGTTTGCTGGTTAACGAGTTTATCTATCAGGAGATCGGCAAGCCGTTTAATGCCCGCGTCAAGGAACAGAGCGGCAAGACCGCCGTACTGGAAACGCTCAAGGATTACACGCACCAGAAGAATAACGTGTGGGGCATCGCCGCGCGCAACCGCGAACAGAACTTCGCGTTGAATCTGCTGATGGACCCGGATATCGATTTCGTCACCCTGCTTGGACAAGCAGGCACGGGGAAAACCCTGCTGACCCTGGCCGCGGGCTTGATGCAAACCCTGGAGCATAAGGTTTATACTGAGATCATTATGACCCGGGTCACCGTGCCTGTTGGCGAAGATATCGGCTTCCTTCCGGGCACCGAAGAAGAGAAAATGACCCCGTGGATGGGGGCGTTGGAGGATAACCTGGACGTGCTTAACAAAACCGATGACGAAGCGGGGGAATGGGGGCGCGCCGCCACTCGTGATTTGATTCGTTCGCGCATCAAGGTAAAATCACTGAACTTCATGCGCGGCCGCACCTTTATTAACAAATTTTTGATTATTGACGAAGCCCAGAACCTGACGCCGAAACAGATGAAAACACTGATTACCCGCGCCGGGCCCGGCACCAAGGTGGTATGCGTTGGCAATATCGCGCAAATTGATACGCCTTATCTCACTGAAGGCAGCTCCGGCTTGACTTACGTAGTGGACCGCTTTAAAGGCTGGTCGCACAGCGGTCATGTCACGCTGCTGCGCGGGGAAAGATCGCGGCTTGCCGATTACGCAGCGGGGATATTATGATGAAAAACTTTTCCATGAATTTGCGCCTCGTGCTTTGCAGCGCGGTCTTGTCTCTCGCGACTGTAAATGCCTATGCGGTCATCAGCATCGGCAATCTCACGGTGCAGTCTTTCCGCGACGAAAACCTTCAAGCCTATATTGAACTTCAGACCGACGCCGTCGAGGCCATTACTCCACAATGCCTCTCACTCGGCAAGCCCGATGCCGAAGCAAGTAACAAACTCCCGTATTTGACCGACGCCATCGTCTCGCTCGACACGCGCGACGGCAAGCAAACCGTCAGCGTCACCACAGCGCAGCCGATCAACGACAACAGCTTCAACCTGCTCTTGAAAGTCCAATGCCCGGGTCAACTGCAGGTTTCGCGCGACTTCACCGTACTGCTCGGGACGCGCACTGGCAACGTTTTGGCCATCCCCGCTCAGCCGCAGCCTGCGTCGCCGGAAGCAACTCCCCTGACCGGCGCGCAGCCCAAAAGCGGCGGTGTTTACTGGAGCATGCGCCCCGGCGACACGCTGGCCGATATTGCACAGAAGATTTATCCCAAGGAACCGCTTTACCAGAAAAAAATGGTCTGGGCGATTGTACGGAGCAACCCGCAGGCATTTCCCAACGGTCAGCCTCAAGAGCTTCCAATCGGCACCGTTATCATCATTCCCAATTTGCGCAGCGTGCCCGCAGTGAAGGTTCCGGGCGAAGCAGGTGCCGAGAAGGCGCCGCCGCGCAAAGCCAAACCGCCTGAAGCCAAAAGCGAGCCCCCCAAGTAAGCAGCTCAAACGCAGCACGTTAAGGGGGGATCAAATTCTCCTCAAACTGTTCTGGCAACTCACTTTCTCAGATGAAAGAGGTGCAGGTCAGAAGAAAAGATTTAATAACCGGGAGTGTAATTCTCGAAGCGGGTGAATTCGGGGAGGAAGGTGAGCGGCACCGTGCCGATCGGGCCGTGACGTTGCTTGCCGATGATGATTTCCGCCATCCCTTTATCCTTGGTCTCGGGGTAGTAAACCTCATCGCGGTAAATAAACAAAATCAAGTCGGCGTCCTGCTCGATGGCGCCTGATTCGCGCAAATCGGACATAATGGGACGGCGGTTGGTGCGCTGCTCAAGGCTGCGGTTAAGTTGGGAGAGCGCCACCACCGGCACATTCAATTCTTTCGCCAGCGCTTTCAGTGAACGCGAAATCTGCGAGATTTCGGTGGCGCGGTTCTCGCCTTCGCGCGCCGCCGACATCAGCTGCAGGTAATCAACCACCAGCAGCCCCAAGCCGCCGCACTGGCGGTGCAGTCGCCGCGCCCTAGCCTGCAATTGCGGCGCGGTGAGCGCCCCGCTCTCATCTATATAAATCGCCGCGTCGTTGAGCTTGCCCACAGCATGGGTGAGTTTCTGCCAATCGTCGTCCTGCAGCTTTCCGGTGCGCACCTTGTGCTGATCCAGCCGCCCCACCGAGCCCATCATGCGCATCACCAGCTGCGTGCCCGACATTTCCATGCTGAACACCGCCACCGGCAGATGCAGTTCTATACCGACATATTCGGCGATATTGAGCGCGAGCGAAGTTTTGCCCATGCTCGGCCGTCCCGCGACGATTACCAGATCGCCCGGCTGCAAGCCGGAAGTCTTCTGGTCAAGATCGGTGAACCCGGTCGGCACCCCGGTGATCTCGCTCGGGTTGTCGCGGTGGTAAAGCATGTCTATGCGCTCCACCACTTGCGTGAGCAGCGGCTGGATTTCGGCGAAACCGATCTGCCCGCGCGCTCCCGCTTCGGCGATGTGAAACACCTTGGCCTCCGCCTCGTTCAACAGGTCCACGGCTTCGCGCCCCAGCGGATTATAGGCGCTATCCGCGATTTCAGTGGCGACTGCAGCGAGCTTGCGCAGCACCGAGCGGTCACGCACGATTTCCGCATAGCGGCGGATGTTGGCTGCAGAAGGCGTGTTCTGGGCGAGCGCACCCAGGTAAGCCAGGCCGCCGGCGTTTTGCAGTTCCGCGCTGTTTTCCAGGGATTCGGCGACGGTAATCACGTCGGCCGGGTTGTTGTGCTCGACGAGCTTGCAAATATGCCGGTAAATCAGGCGGTGGTCATGCCGGTAAAAATCCGCCTCGACAATCACGTCGCCTACTTTGTCCCAGGCGCTGTTATCCAAGAGCAACCCGCCTAGCACCGATTGTTCCGCCTCAATCGAGTGAGGCGGCAGTTTAATGACATCTACCTGCTCATCATGGACAACTTGTGAAACCGCCTGAATCATGACTTAATGTAAATGATTATATTAATATTACAACATGTTATATTAAATAGTATTCTCATACCATTTAATTGCCATAATCGCGAGCGAAAACGGCTGCGTTACTTGAATGCATTTTACCATTCGGGGAACGAATGGCCAGAAATAAAAGAGGGCTGTTGCCAGCCCTCTTTTAATCAAAGCATTAGGAATGTTTCAGCTCTCTCCAAGCACCGATACGGTGATGGCCGCTGTCACATCGGTATGCAGAACCACAGTAATATTATAGTCCCCCACCTGCTTCAACGGCCCGTGCGGCATGCGGATGGCGGCTTTCTGGATGGGGAAGCCCTGCGCTTGCAAAGCTTCGGCGATATCCACGTTGGTCACCGAACCGAAAAGTTTGCCGTCCACACCCGCTTTCTGGGTTATTTGCACCATCAGACCCTGTATTTTCGCGGCCTGCTCCTGAGCTGCAGCGAGAACTTCATTCTCGGTTTTTTCGAGATCCGCTCGCCTCAGTTCGAACTCGGCGATATTTGCAGGTGTCGCGCGCTTGGCCTTGCCTTGGGGAATGAGAAAGTTGCGCGCAAAGCCCTCTTTCACCTTGACCACGTCGCCAAGTTTTCCCAGATTCACCAATTTTTCCAGCAAAATAACTTGCATGGCTCTACTCCTCAGTGCAGATCGGTGTACGGCAACAACGCCAGATAGCGTGCGCGCTTGACCGCCGCGCTCAATTGTCGCTGGTAGTGCGACTTGGTGCCGGTGATGCGCGCCGGAATGATCTTGCCGCTTTCATTGACGAAATCCTTTAACAGCTCGACATCCTTGTAATCCACTTCCTTAATGCCTTCCGCAGTAAAGCGACAGAATTTCCTGCGCCTGAATAAAGGGCGGTTGCCGCTATCCTTGCGGTCTTTGCGGTCTTTCTTGTCCCTGCGTTTAAATGTTGGTCTTGGCATATCAAACCTTTCTATTCCAATTCCACGTTATTCACATGCAGCACCAGTTGCGTACTGTTCTTGCTTTTGCGCGCCAGGAAACCGGTTAACCGCACCGGCGTGCCCACTTTCAATTTCGCAGCGGATTTCGCTACTTCATCCAGCGCCAGCGCCTGGATTTCGCATTCGACATTGCGCTTTACCCCGCCATGCATTTGCCAGGAAGCGTGACTTACCTGGAAACTCAGCACCGCGATTCCAGCAGGTGTGTAACGCAGTGGAGTGATTTCTGCAATTTGGCCGCATAACTCGACACTGTTGCAATCCACTTGAGGACTTAATCAGAGATTCCTACTGCCGGTTCCTCGGCGGCGGGTATCTCCTTAATTTCGTCCGGGGCTTGCGTGAGCGACTTGCTTTTTTCTTCGCGCATCATCGGCGAAGGACTGCTCACCGCGGCGTCCATTTTTACGGTCAGGTGGCGCAGCACCGCGTCGTTGAATTTGAACGCGTGCTCCAGCTCATCCAGCGTTCCCTGATCGCACTCGACGTTCATCAGCACGTAATGCGCCTTGTGAACTTTGGCAAGCGGATAAGCGAGCTGGCGGCGGCCCCAGTCTTCGAGGCGGTGCATCTTCCCGCCCTTGGAGGTAACCAGTCCGCGATAGCGCTCGATCATGCCGGGCACCTGCTCGCTCTGGTCAGGATGGACGATAAAAACGATTTCGTAATGCCGCATCAACAATCTCCTTGTGGTCTACGGCCTCCCGTTATGCAATGCAGTATGCGATACGGTGAGGCAAGGATTAGAAACCTCATCAGAGGTTCCTTGAGGCGGCAATTATAAGGTTTCCAGCCAGCGCGGGCAACTGGTATATTATCCCCGACCCATGGCGCGATCGGAGACCTTATGATTTGATGTGCGCCCACGCCGACTAACTCGGGGCGAACGCGATCATTACCGTGCGCTATGACGCGACCGAGTTAATGGCGGGACTGACGGAAGTCTTGTGCTACGGAACTGCGGTTGTTGTCACAACCAATAGATAGTACCTGCCCGACATTTCATTACAACCGGTTTTTCTGGCCAGTTCGCTAATCAGGCTTTCGGTTCTTGGTGGCTCTCTGCCTTCTCGTTTCAAACAGACATATTCCGCTTGCGACCGATACATTCAGACTTTCCACGCTGCCTGCCATGGGAATGCGCACCAGTTCGTCACAGGTTTCCTTGGTCAGCCGCCGCAAACCCTCCTCTTCAGCACCCAGCACCCAGGCAATGGGGCCGTTTAACTTCGCAGAGAACAAATCCTGCTCCGCATTGCTGTCGGTGCCGATAATCCAAATGTTTCGCTCTTTCAGTTCACGTAGCGTCCGGGCAAGATTGGTGACAGCAATATAAGGTACCGTTTCCGCTGCGCCGCAAGCCACTTTAGATACTGTTGGAGTAATTCCCACCGCGCGATCCTTGGGGGCGATGACCGCTTGCACGCCACAGGCATCCGCAACGCGCAGGCAAGCGCCAAGGTTGTGCGGGTCTTGAACACCATCCAACACCAGGAGCAATACCGGTTCGCTTAAGCTATCCAGCACTTCGTCCAAATCCACACGCTGAGTTTCAGCGGCGGTTTTGGCTACCACGCCCTGGTGCCTTGCATTACCGGTCATGCCGTCAAGTCGCGCATGATCCAGCATGATGACGCGCAAGCCGTGATTCTCGGCAAGCGCAATTAAAGCTTTCATGCGCGGGTCCTGGCGCGCTCCGTCCAGATAGATTTCTTCCACGCTTTTGGCATTCTGGCGGATGCGCGCGGTCACTGTGTGAAACCCATAAATAAGGCGGCTCATGCTTTCACCTTGCATGCAGCGAAGCAGCTTTTTTTACTTGCCGGGTCTTTTTGCCCGATGTATCCGGGGCATCTTCGAGAACGAAATCAATTTTGGTGCTTTGCAGATCCACCCTCACCACCTTGATGCGCACCCGGTCTCCCAAGCGGAATTTCCTGCCGGTGCGCTCGCCAAGTAGAAGATGCTTCCGCGCATCAAAATGAAAGTAATCGCTTCCCAGATCGGAAATATGCACCAGCCCTTCTATATAAATGTCGTCCAGCGCAACGAAAATGCCGAAGCCGGTCACCCCGCTCACCGTGCCATCGAAACACTCGTTGATTTTATCCTGCATGTAGTAACACTTGAGCCAGGCTTCGACGTCGCGCGTCGCGTCATCGGCGCGGCGCTCGGTGAGCGAGCAATGAATACCCAACTGCTTCCAGTCGCCCGGATTATAGGTCTTGCCCTGCAACACCGCTGTTATCGCCCGGTGCACCAGTAAATCGGGATAGCGCCGGATCGGCGAAGTGAAATGCGTATAGGATTCGTACGCCAATCCGAAATGGCCCACGTTGTCCGGGCTGTACATCGCTTGTTGCAGAGAACGCAACATTACCGTTTGCAGCAATTGCGCATCAGGACGGTCGCGGATGGTGCCCAACAGCCTGGCATAATCCTTGGCATGCGGATTGTCGCCTCCCCCTAAATGCAAACCGAATTCCCTGAGAAAACCAAGTAAAGCCTCGAGCTTTTCCGGAGTCGGGCCTTCGTGAATCCGGTATAGCGTGCGCTGTCCATGGCTCTTGAGGAAATCCGAGGCGCAGACATTGGCAGCCAGCATGCATTCTTCAATCAGGCGGTGCGCATCGTTGCGCTTCACCGGAACGATGCGTTCAATTTTTCCATGCTCGTTGAAAATCATCTGCGTTTCGATAGTCTCAAAGTCAATCGCACCACGTTTTTCCCTGGCCTTGGCCAGGACCTTGTAGAGCGTGTAAAGCATTTTGATATGCGTCAGCAGCCTGCCGTAGCGGCGCGCCACATCGCCTTCAGGATGCTCGAGCATCTCGGCAACCGCGGTGTAGGTGAGCCGCGCCTGCGAGAGCATCACCGCCGGATAAAAACGATATTCACCAATTTCACCATCAGCGGCGATTTGCATTTCGCACACCATTGTCAGCCGCGCAACTCTCGGGTTGAGCGAGCAAAGATCATTGCTTAAGGCTACAGGCAGCATCGGGATCACACGCCGCGGGAAATACACTGAGTTGCCGCGTTCCAATGCTTCCCGATCCAGGGCATCACCTGGCTTCACATAATGACTGACATCGGCAATCGCCACGAACAACTTGAATCCTTTGCCCTGCGCTTCGCAGTACACCGCGTCGTCAAAATCCTTTGCCGTTTCGCCGTCTATGGTCACCAGCGGAAGACCGCACAGGTCTGCGCGCCCGGCATAATCTTTATTCAGCACTTCGCTCGGCAGGTGTTTCGCCGATTTCTCCGCCTCGGGTGGAAACATATGTGGCAAATCATGCTTGCGCAGCGCGATCTCGATTTCCATTCCCGGGTCGGCGTAATTGCCGATCACTTCAACTATGCGGCCAACGGGCTGCGCATGCTTGCTCGGCTGCTCGATTATTTCCACCATCACCACCTGCCCCGGCTTCGCAGCGTGGCTCTCGCTCTGCGGCACTAAAATATCCTGGCTGATGCGCTTGTTCTCAGCCACCACGAACTGGATGCCGTGCTCTGTGTGCAATCTTCCCACCAGGCACTGGTTGGCGCGCGTGAGTACCTCGACGATGCTGGCTTCGGGCCGACCGCGGCGGTCGGTTCCAATTTCACGCGCCATGACCCGGTCGCCATGCAACACTTTTTGCATTTCTTTGGGGCCGAGAAACATATCAGGGCCGCCTTCGTCCGGTATCAAAAAACCGAAACCGTCAGCATGCCCCTGCACCACGCCCTTGATGAGGTCGAGCTTGTCCACCACGCATATCGCGCCTTTGCGATTGCGCATGAGTTGTCCGTCGCGCTCCATCGCCCGCAGCCGGCGGTGGAACAGCGCAGCTTCATGGCCGGTGACCTCGAGAGACTGCATCAGTTTATCCACGGACAGCGGAACACCCTGCTCTGCGAGAATCTGTAAAATGAATTCGCGGCTCGGCAAGGCTTCCCGGTATTTCGAGCGTTCGCGCTTAAAATGCGGGTCAAGCTCGCGCAATTTTGGCTTTGCAGTGGAAGAGCGGCCGCGTTCCGCTTTGGTCAAGGATTTAAAACGCTTGGGGGATTTCGTTGACAAGAAAATGTTTTCCTTTTAGATTTGCACCTTCTCGAAAGCCGAGATGGCGGAATTGGTAGACGCACCAGGTTCAGGTCCTGGCGGTGGCAACACTGTGGAGGTTCGAGTCCTCTTCTCGGCACCAAGATCACGAGAGTAAGATTCTACCTTACTTGTCAATTAGCTGGTTTCCCGGTCGGGTTCCGAGTGATCCAAGGTGGTGATCCAATTTTCAAGGATCGCTCGCTGGGCTTCAACTTGCCACGCACCTGGTGCGCTCGCGCCACGGCATCTTCTGTTTCCGCTATGTCATTCCCGCAAAGCTGCGCCCACGATTCGGCATCCGCCGGTAAATCCGCCATTCCCTGAACACGCGCGAATCCGATCAGGTGTTGGTATCGACATTGTATTGAGCCGTTTGACACCAGGATTTCCACTGGCAACTGACTGCGATAGACACGGATGGAACAAGACCAAAACTGGCAGTCAAGCAATACTGGGACGCTCAATCGAGCGTGAAACTACCGGGTCAATCCATGGCGGAAATCGACACCGAGTGAAGCGGCAGTTTCCTGCCCAATGATCGTTTACTGTCCGAAGCATCCTCGGGATGGCACGCGACGAGCAGCAGTGGACCGATACGGTCCCGAAAGTGTAGCTGCTTTCGTGGTGAAGTGGGGCGCGACCGGTAGCTGACGCGAGAAGAGGCAGCGTAGTTGATTACGGCTGAGTTTCTGCGCCTCTGTGGTGGGGTTCTTAACGCGTGCGTGCGCCGATCAGCCTTCCTCCAGAAGTAATACTTCCCCGCGGCTTGTCTCGATTCCGTCCCCGCTCCAGCGGCGGTAGCGCCCGGCGAACTGCTCGTCGGTGATAGTAAGCCCCCGTCCGCGCAGGTAGCCGAGCACCAGTCGCAACGCCACCGGACGGTAGGTGCAGGCGTAGGCGAAGGTGGGTAGCAGTTCCGCCGGCTGGCACGAAGCGACCGTTCCGCGCTTCATGCCGGCGCCGGTCCGCAATCCGAGCCGACCGAGGACCACTACAGTGCCGGCCAGCATGTTGACCCCGGTGAAATCACCGCTGTTCCCACCCACCGCAACGAGGCCGCGCCGCATACCGCTGCCGATCTCGTTGCCGGCGTTGCCATAGATGATGATCTCCCCACCGCGAGCGCCAACGCGTTCGCCGCGCAAGGCGCTGCCCACCAGATGACCGGCGTTGCCCTTCACCACGATCCGCCCGCCCGACATCTCACCACCAACCCAATCTGCGGCGTTGCCCTCGACCAAAATTTCGCCGCCCTTCATGCCGGCACCGAGATGCATTCCGGCGTTGCCCTCGATAACAATCCGGCCGTGCGTCATGCCGGCGCCAATCATCTTTACCCGAAAAACATCGCCGACAACGCGCAACTCGCCGTCGGGCCGGCCTTCGACCCGGAAGAAATCCCCGAGTGCGACCTGCTGGTTCCCGTAAAGGACCTTGGCAGCGGCGACCTGCGTGGCAGTCATTCCTTCGAACCGCTGCGGGACAAGCGTCTCCGCCTCGAGAGGAACATCCGGTTGGGTGTGCAGAGTAAGCGTGAGGCTCATGTCATAACCTTGCGTGGGTGGCCCATGCTGACGGATTCGATCTGCGCCCTATAGCAGGCTGCGCAGCTCGATCTTGTACTGTCCCAGGTTGCCCCCATAGTTGCCGGCGGAGATCTGCCGTATCCCCGGTTGCGCCGCTGCTGCGAGCCCACGCCGCATGGCCTCCCGGACTGCCTCCAGGTCCAGGCCATCGAGGACGATCTCGAGTACGCACCCGATCTCTTGGGCAAGTTCAGTTGCTTTCGATACCGCCCGCAGCGTCGGACAATAGGCATCGTTGGTGGATGCGATGACTGACTTATAACGGGAGCCGACCTTGCTGCCACTTCGCACCACGCCGTCCGGAAACGGCAGGATCACACCGGGAACCATCCGCATGGCATTGACCGCCGCCTCCGCTGCGGCAAGTGTTGGCAACATGTCCTCGCCCAGAAGCAGCAGATTGCCGCCGCCGACTGCGGGCTGAACGCCGAAGCGTTCCTCCACGACGAACTCCCCGTCCATCACCGGCACGCGCCAGAAGCGGCGCCCGTCGAAAAGCTTGGCTGCCTGGAAGCCGTCGCCGAAATAGCGCAGCAGGCCACCAACTACTACTGTGTTCTCGCTCGCCAATGCGTTGAAGCAGGCGGTGGTGGGGCAGGTCATGACGCACTGCCCGATGCGTTCGACCAGACGCTTGCCCACGCCCTCGGCACTGGTGGCGAACAGCAGCACCATCACTCCCGGCCGCCCGTCCGGGGTTTCTCCGGCAGGGACCACGCGCTCGATGCCGGCCTCGCATTTGCAGCCGATTACCGAGGTCGCGAAGCCGGTCATGGTGCGCGCCGCCGCGGCCGCCCATTTCTCGTTCTCGGCGGTGATCAGCACCCGTGCGCCCCACATGGCGAACGCCTCGGCAAAGGTATCCACGACAGTAACGCCGTTGATCAGCATTACCGGTCGCCGCGAGTGAGCACGGCGCTAACGTTCCCGGGAGAGAACATGGCCTTCACCCTCCACCCGGTCCACTTGCAGCCGCGCGCTGCTTGAGCGTCGGAATGACCTCGTGGGGCCCGAGGTAGCTGTCGTCCACCGCATAGTTGTTGAAGCGGATCGAATAGTAATCGTCGAAGAACGGGCGGATCACATCCACAATTTGCGGATCGTAATCGGGAGACACGTGTAGTATTCGCCCCTGGTGTTCCGCCCGGAACTCGTGGTCCTCGACGACCACCTGCCCGTCCTTGATGACATAGCGCGGTGCCCCGAACATGCGCTCCTTGTCCTCGTCCTCGTCGTAGATCGTGATGTCGGCGTCCGCCCCTGGCCCGAGATGCCCCTTGTTCGCCAGGCCCAGCAACCTTGCCGGGCCGGCGCGGGTGACGATGGCGATCTCCTGGAGCGTGTACTCGCGGTCCAGGCCATCGGCGAGCGCGGTCTGCCGCAACGCCCTCGGATTGATCTTGCGCATCTCCTCCTTGCGGAATTCGCGATCCATCAGCAGGCGAATGAGCCGCGGATAGCTCATGAACGAGCCGCCGTTGGGATGATCGGTGGAGAACACCATGCGCCAGGGATCTTTCGAGAGCAGGAACAATTCGAGCCCGATCGCCCATTGCAGGGCATGGGTATACACGTTGTCCTGGTAGGCGAAGGGAAGGATGCCGCATCCGGACTCGTGCTCGGTGTCGGAATTCACCCATTTGCTACCGGCATAGCGCGAAAGCATGTAGGCGAGCGGCGCGTCCGCCGTCATGATCGTCGACTTGCCGAACATCACCTGGCCCACGTCGGCGCTGATGTTCGGGTGCGTGTTGACGTATTCGGCGATTTCCTTCGCCCGCGAAGTCGGGTTGTGGCTGGACTTGCCGGGCACCTCGCCGTAGCTGTGGAATTGGATATGCGCGATGTGGGCGCGATGCCCCTCGGCAATGCGCATGGTCTCCAGGGTGCTGGCGTAGTTTCCGGAGTGGCCGAGGTTGTTGCAGTGGATGTGCGCCGGATGCGGTAATCCCAGCTCGTCTACCGCTTCGATCAACGCTCCGATCACTTGCCGGGGCGTCAACTCGAACGACTCTATCTTCTCGTCCAGCTTCGTGATGTTCGCATTGCGCCGGCCCTTCCACGCCTCATCGCCCCCGGGATTGACGAGCTTGGCGGTGTACGCCTTGGTCGCCGCGAGCCACCACGCGACCGCGTCGCGGAATTCCTCGCGCCGTCCCTGTTCCAGCAGCTTGTAGAGCAGCACGTTGTTGCCCATCAGTATGTAGAAGCCCTTGTCGATGACGGGCGTGTCGTGGAATTCCTCCAGCGTGTGGCGCGCGCCTATGGGCGGCACTGCCGCCTCCATGGCTGTGGTGTAACCGAGCAGGGCGTAGCGGTAGCCGGTGGTGAAGGTGGAAGGAACAGTGCCGCCGACGCCGGAGCGGGTGAACGCCGTGCGCGGGTGCACATCGTGCCGGTGGTCCTCCGGCTGTAGCTTGCGCGCGAGGTTGACCTTGGGGCCGGCGATGTGGCAATGCATGTCCACACCGCCCGGCATGATCACCAGCCCCTTGGCATCGATCCGCCTCGCCCCCGGCGGGACGTCGCTCACGATCTTGCCGTTGGCGACGCAGATGTCGCGAACTTCGCCGTCGACGCCATTCGCAGGGTCATACACGCGACCATTTGCGATGTGCAGCACGATGGCTCCGGGATTGGCTGGCGCCCTTATGCGGCGCGCATGGCGGGAACGCGGTTCCCGCCGAGCAGTTCGCGCACACGCTCCTTGATCCGGGTGAGCACTTCCTCGTCGCTCGGGTAGGGCGACGGCAACGCCGCACGCAGGGAAATGGCTACATCGTCCATGCGGTACACCGTACCGGGAACACTGATGCCATAGGTCGCAGTCGTGATCGCCACCCGTGCGAGCTTGCTGGTGTGGGTAGTCTTGGGATCCAGCACGATCACGGGGATGCGCCGCAGGTGTTCGATGGCGCCCTGCGGGAAATTGGCAGCGGGATCGGCGGCGATGATGAGTGCCGCGTCCGCTTCGCCGCGCCCCAGCAGGTCCACGGACGTGAATTCGCCCGGGTTGAAACGCGGATAGCCGCGCCCCAGGTTAACGCCGAACGGGAAGCCTGTCTGCCACGCCACCACGTTGTCCGCACCGGTGACGTTGCCGTGGCCGCGCACCGGTTTGGCCACGAAATGGGTGTATTCGTTGAGATCGGTGGCGAGCGCAAGCAGTGCCCCGGAATTGAAATGCCGGCCTCGCGTCATGGTGAGCCCCATGCCGAATAGCAGCGCCCCGAAGCGGCAGTTCTTCATGCGCTGCGCGAGGTCTTCCAGTGTGGCGAGAGGGACGCCGGTCACCTGCTCGATCGCGGGATCCACCCGCCGCCCCTTAACCAGCGCACGCAGCGCCCACAGCAACTCGAAATCGCGCTGTGGTTTCACCTGCACGAAGATGTCCGCCACCGCCGCGCTCGGGCTGCGGCGCACATCCACCAGCACCACGGTGCGATCTTTCCTGCCGTTCGGCACGTACATCCCCTTGGCTGTCACCGTATAGCGCGTAAACAGGCGCGGATGGGACTCCGCCGGATTGCCCCCCCAAAATACCAGGAGGTCGGCGCGGTTACGGATCTCACCCAAGGTCGCCGTGCTTTCCCCGACGCCCTCGAATGCCATGCCGGACGGTCCATGGCAGACCGAGGTGGTGGTATCTATGTTGCCGCCGATCATGTCGGCGATCGCCACAGCCTGGCGCTGCGCCTCACACGTGGTGTCGGACAATCCGTAGATCAATGGAAAGCGCGCCTTGGCCAGAATTTGTGCGGCGGCGTCGATCGCCTCCTCCGTGCTCGCTTCGCGCCCTTCGATGAGCGCGAACGGGCGGCTTTCGTTACCACCATGCTCCTTGAACCAGGCGCGCCCGAGCACACAGGCGTTCTCCGCCTTGGTGATCTTGTGGGCGTCCAGATCCACGGTAAGGTGCATGTCGTCGCATACGCAACCGCAGAAGGTGCAGGTGGCGTCATTGATGATGCGGATGTTGTTGCTCATGATGTGCGTACCTCCTGGCCTTACCCGGAGACCGGTTCGACCGTTACCTCGATGTGCTTGGAGATGGGCATCCCGCTGCCGGCCGTGTCGCTTGCCATCAGCCGGCTGGAAAGCGGGCCGTAGGCGATGAACAGCAGCCCGGGCGGCAGGTCCTTGGTCGTTCGCCCCTTGCAACGCACGTCCACCTCACCGCTGGCGCTACGCAGGCGTACCGGGTCGCCGTCCTTGAGGCCGAGCCGCGCCATGTCCTCCGCGTTCATCTCCACTGTGGAAGAGACCTCGATGTATTCGGCTTCGAGCTTGCCGGCACAGAGCGAAGTGCCTTGTCGCGACGTGCGCCCGCCGATCAGTGTCATGGTTTCGGGCACGATGGTTTTCTCCTTTAGCTATCCACATTCGAACATAGGCTACTCGCACCGTCAAGGACCGTCGAGGCACTGAAGCATCTCGGCCACGCGCGTGAACTTCTCGCGCGGTTTGCCCTTGGGCTGGCCGCGCGCGACCTCCGCTGCGTCGATCTTGAGCCAGTCAGCGAGGCTTACGACGCGCACGCCGCGCGCCGCAAGCAGCGGCTCCAGAGCTTCGGCGCCGTCTTTCGCCGCGGGCGCCAAGCGGGGAAAGTCGGCGAGCAGCGACTTGACTGTGGCTATGCTGTCGGCCCGGTTGGTGCCGATGATCCCGCTCGGTCCGCGCTTGATCCAGCCTGTCGCATAAAGCCCCGACACCACGGCGCTGTCGCCATCCACAATGCGCCCGTCCTGGGTCGGGAATACGCCCCGGCGGGCGTCGAACGGAACGCCCGGGATCGGCACCCCGGAATATCCGATGCTGCGGAACAGCAGCCCGCATTGCAGCAGATCGGTTTCACCGGTTTCCCGCGCCACTTGCTGGAAGGGGGCGCCTTCGAGCCGATTGCGCACCAACACCACCTGCTCCATGCGTGTGGCGCCCGTGATTGCAACCGGGCTCTTCAGAAAGTGAAAGACAATGCGGCGCGGCTTGCCGGTCGGGGCGCGGGTAGCGAACACGCGGAAGATCTCGACGTTTTTCGTACTCACGAAGTTGCTCTTGACTTCGAGTTCAGCGACGCTTTCGGCATTGAGTTCCATGTCCTGCGGATCGACGACGGCATCGCAGCTGGCCAACTCTCCCAGTTCCTTCAGTTCCTTGTTGGTGAACTTGGCTTGCGCCGCGCCGCGCCGCCCGATGACATGTATATCCCGCACGCGGCTCGCTGCCAAGGCGTCCAGGGCATGCTCTGCGATGTCTGTGGCCTTGAGCTCATCGACCGACTTGGCGAGGATGCGGCAGACGTCTGCCGCGACGTTGCCCTGACCGACGATGGCCACAACTTCGGCAGACAGGTCGAAGCTGCGCTCCCGGTAGTCCGGATGGCTGTTATACCAAGCGACAAACTCGGTGGCGGTGTGGCTGCCCGGGAGATCCTCGCCGGGGACGCCGAGATGGCGATCAGTTTCCGCGCCGCATGCAAAAATGACGCCGTGATAATGGGCGCGCAGCTCTTCAACCGTCACGTCGCGTCCGACCGCGACATTACTCAGCAGATTAAAGTGGGGCAGGCGCGCGATCACAGCGTAGACCAGGATCGCTTCCTTGAGCTTGGGATGGTCCGGCGCCACGCCATAGCGCACCAACCCATAGGGCGCGGGCAGCCGCTCGATCATGTCGACGCTTACGTTCTGACCGCTCTTGAGCAGCGCCTCCGCGGCATAGAAGCCGCTTGGACCGGCGCCCACCACCGCCACGCGAAGCGGGTTACCTGCGGTTCCCGGCGCGTCCATGCCAGGCTGGTGTCAGTAGCCGAGCGCCGTTTTGCGCTCCTCCGCCCCGGGCAGCGGGTCCTGCTTGTCGCTTATCACGGGGAGCGCCTGCGAGCGCTCGGCGTTGATCTCGATGTAGTGGCGCTTGTCCTCGGGGATGTCGTCATCAGCATAGATCGCGTGCACCGGGCATATTGGAATGCAAGCGCTGCACTGGATGCACACCAGATTGTCGATGTACAGCATGTTGTCGTCAGCGTGGAAACAGGCAACGGGGCACACCGTGACGCAGTCGGTGAAGCGGCATCCTTTGCAGTTGTCGGTGACAATGGTGGTCATGATGTCTCCACGTGTGTTGTAGGGAAGGGTCGGGGATAGTCTCTCAGCCTAGGCGGTCGAGCCAGTGGCCGATCAGGCGCTCTACCTCGTCCGCTCGCAACGGAGACTTGTGGGTATCCGGCCAGATCAACGACGCATTGTCCTCGATGATGCGCCGTATGCCTGCGACATCGCGACAGCGTTCGGGAAAGCTCCTGAGCGCTGCAAGGGCTGCTCCCAGGACCTGCTCGTGGGCACCCGGGAAGCGGTCGACGATACGCCGGGAATGATGCCGGGCGCTCAACTCGGCGCCTGCAACTCCCTCCGCCAGACGCCGCAACGGGTCCTGCTCCAGCACCGGGGCCAGCTCGTTCGGGATAGCAATTTTCCGGCTTTGAGCCCACTCGAGAAATTCGCGTGGGTTTACGCGACGGTCCGGCACCGCCAGCGACAGATCGTCCCGGCTGAACGGCTTCAGAGTACCGCCGATCATCGCTTCGCCGACAAGCTCGGCATATTGCGCGAGCGCCTCGATCAGCGGGTCGGCGCCCCCAACGGTGTGAGAATCCTTGAGCCACGGAGTTTCCGGTTCTATTTCCAACAGCAGACAGATCGCCTCGTGCACCGTCCACAACTTGCGACCGCACCACTTGCCGTAACTAGGCGCTGTCACCATGGCGTGCTTCCCGCTGGAACTACCCTCAAAGGGGTCATGAAGTCCATTTTTCCCAAGCTCTTCCGGACATAGCAATCCCCGATCCGATTCCCTCGGTTGTGCCGCACGTTCAGTTCAGGGTTTTTCATTTTTCTTCACATCTTCTTGCATGTAAGAACTCTCACCGTCCCGGCGATTGGCCCCGCGATACCAGCAATCAGTGGGTGGCCGTTCAGCTGCGGCGTCACGGAAACACAACTCACGATATGACATTCTACAGAAAATTTTAAGCGCGGGAAGCGGCACGGTCATCGACCATTCCAAGATGCGTCTGGGCCTGAAGAGCATCTTCCATGTCATGCCGGGGGCCGAGTGGCTGGAGCTGGTAGACGCACCAGGTTCAGTTCCTGGCGGTGGCAACACTGTGGAGGTTCGAGTCCTCTTCTCGGCACCATAGGGCAGGATTTAGGATCAAGGATGCCGAACTCAACACATTTATCTGCTTTCTCCAAAATCCCGACTTCTGAATCCCGTATCCTGAATCCACATTACTTGAACGGGTGGCGCAACACGATGGTTTCTTCACGCTCTGCTCCGGTGGAAATCATGTCAATCGGCACATCGCAAATTTCCTCTATGCGCTTGAGATAATTTTGCGCCGGACGCGGCAGGTCTTCAAAACGCTTCAGACCCACCGTACTTTCTTTCCATCCGGGAATTTCTTCGTACACTGGCTCGCTCTCGGCTAGCTGTTCCGCGCCCACCGGCAGAATATCACTCTCTACGCCGTCAACTTTATACCCCACTCCCAGGCGCAGCCGTCGCATGCCGTCGAGCACATCAAGCTTGGTGACACCCAAACCTGATACGCCGTTGATCTGGATCGAGCGCTTCAGCGCAACGGCATCGAACCAGCCGCAACGGCGCGGACGCCCGGTTGTCGCGCCGAATTCCTGGCCGCGCGCCGCGAGCTTTTTTCCCACTTCATCGCTCAATTCGGTAGGAAACGGGCCAGAGCCCACACGCGTGGTATACGCCTTGGTGATGCCCAGCACATAATGCAGCATCTGCGGTCCAATGCCGCTTCCCGCAGCAGCAGCGCCTGCTACGCAATTGCTTGAAGTGACGTAAGGGTAAGTGCCGTGGTCAATGTCGAGTAACGTGCCCTGTGCGCCTTCAAACAAGAGATTTTTCCCCTCGCGGCTCGCCTGGTATAACAGGCGCGGCACATCCGCGACCAGTGGCTTTATTTGCTCAGCAAGCGCGAGCGTGTCTTCAAGAGTGCGTTTGAAATCCACTGGCTTTGAGTGGAAATAATTCTTCAGCACGAAATTGTGGTAGTCCAGCACTTCGCGAAGTTTGGCAGTAAAGCGCTCGCGGTGAAACAAATCCTGCAAACGGATGGCGCGCCGCGCCACCTTGTCTTCGTAAGCGGGGCCTATGCCGAGTCCGGTAGTGCCTATTTTGCGTGCGCCTTTAGCCGCTTCGCGCGCCTGATCGAGCGCCGCATGGTAAGGAAGAACCAGCGGACATGCATCGCTGATTTTCAACCGCCCAATGACTTCCACTCCGGCTTTTTTTAGCGTGGCTATTTCATCTAACAGGGCTTGCGGCGAAACCACCACGCCATTGCCAATATAGCAGTTGACCTCCTTACGCAGGATGCCTGAGGGAATCAGGTGCAAAACGGTTTTCTTGCCGCCGATCACCAGCGTGTGGCCGGCATTATGTCCGCCCTGGAAGCGCACCACGCCCTGGGCATGGTCGGTGAGCCAGTCCACGACCTTGCCCTTACCTTCATCACCCCATTGCGTACCGACGACGACGACGTTTTTTGACATACCCAATCCGATCACTTCAGGCTGCTTACTTCCCAAACCCCGTTGCGCAATACCAAAGTGCGTTCGCAATTGAGCTCGCGGCGCGAGTTTTCATGTCCAGGCAAATCCACGATCACGATTTCTCCCTGTTCGCGCAAGCCCGCGATCTTTTTTTGCAGGACCGCATCCTGCGCGTAAGGCGCAAGTATCCCCGCCGGCAAAGGCTTGCCCGGCAGCAGCGCGGATACTTCGCGCAAATCCATGCTGAATCCAGTCGCGGGCCGTGCGCGCCCAAAAGCTTTGCCCACCTCGTCATAGCGTCCGCCCACGACAATGGCGTTAGCCGAGCCCTTGGCGTAAGCGCTGAACACCACACCACTGTGGTAGCGATAACCGCGCATCTCGGCCAGATCAAAGCACAGGCTCGCCACCTTATCCCGCAGCTCTTTTGCAAGCGTGCGCAAATCCGCGAGCGCCGCTGAAATTTCCGGATAATCGGGCAGGTGTCTGGCTGCGCGCTCCAACACTTCATCGCCACCATACAGTTCGGGCAGCAACAACAGCGCTTGGCTCACGCGCTGCTCGAGGCCGCGCGTCAGCTCGCGCAAGGCAGGCATGTCTTTGGATTGCAACACCCCGAAAAGCTCCGCTTCAAGCTCGGCGGGTACCCCCCCTTGCTTGGCGATACTGCGAAATACCGCGACATGACCCAGATCGAGATGCACCTCGCTAAGGCCAGCAAGTTTGAGCGCTTGCAGCATAAGACGCTGAATCTCGCTGTCGCTCTCCAATCCGGCGTGGCCGTAAAGCTCGGCGCCGATCTGTAGCGGCTCGCGGGTGCGCGTGGATGCCGAAGGCAGGGTGTGCACCACGCTGCCGCAATAGCATAAACGGGTGATGCCCTGGCAATTCAAAAGATGCGCATCAATGCGCGCCACCTGCGGTGTGATGTCGGCGCGCAGGCCCATCATACGGCCGCTCAGCTGGTCCACCAGTTTGAAGGTCTTCAAATCCATATCACGGCCGGTGCCGGTGATCAGCGACTCGACATATTCTATAAACGGCGGAATCACCAACTGGTAGCCGTGCACGTAAAATAGATCAAGAATGGCCCGGCGCAACCGCTCAATGCGGCGCGCCTCGGGCGGCAGGATGTCTTCGATGTATTCAGGAAGCAGCCAGTTACGCATCATCGCACCCAATAAAGCAGCAGCAGGCCGGCCAGCATTGAAGACAGGCCGATAAAGCGGATCTGCCCATCCGTCATCTCGGTCAGTTTCTTGAAAGCTTCACGCCAAATGGTCGGCAGCAGAAAGGGCAGTATCCCCTCCAGCACCAGCATCAGGGCAAACGCTGTCAGCAAAAACTTGGACATGGATCGCCTATTTGCCCGGCTTGCCGGCGTGCTTCAGGTATTTAAAGAACTCCGAGTTGGGGTCGAGCACCAGCACGTCGGTTTTATTCTTGAAACTTTGCCGGTAGGCGTCCAGGCTGCGGTAAAAAGCGTAAAACTCCGGATTCTGCTGGTAGGCGTCGGCATAGATCGCCGCGGATTTGGCATCGCCCAGGCCCTTGGTGTGCTGTGCTTCGCGGTAGGCTTCGGCGAGAATGACTTCGCGCTGGCGGTCGGCATCGGCGCGTATTTTTTCGGATTCTGCCGCGCCGGTCGAGCGCAACTCGTTAGCAACGCGTTTCCTTTCCGCTTCCATGCGGCGGTAAACCGATTCGCTCACTTCCTGCGGCAGGTCCACGCGCTTTATGCGCACATCCAGCACCTGCACGCCGATCTTACGCGCATCCTCGTTGGCCTTTTCCCGCATCAGGGCCATAATTTTGTCACGCTCGCCCGATACGACATCATGCACCGTGCGGTTGCCGAATTCGTCGCGTAAGCTGGAATTCACCGTTTGCGAAAGCCGCGTTTGCGCGCGCTGCTCGTCGCCGCCGACGCTGATGTAATACTGCTTGACATCCACGATGCGCCACTTGACGAACGAATCCACCAGCACGTTTTTCTTTTCCGAGGTGAGAAAACGTTCCGGCTCCGGCGACTCCAGTGTAAGGATGCGCGTGTCGAAAAAACGTACGTTGTCGAGTATCGGAACCTTGAAATACAGCCCGGGCTCTTTTTTAATCGAGATGATTTCGCCCAAGCGGAACACGATGGCGTTCTGCCGTTGGTCTACGGTGAACATGCCGAGGCTGGCCACCACCAGCACGGCGATAATGCCGATCAGTACAGCGCCGATATTTTTCATTGGCGTTGCTCCCGGTCGCGGCTGCGGAACGCTTCGCGCGAACGCGAGGTGCTTTCCGGCTGCGGCGCCGTTTCAGGCGTGGCGGCGGCTCTCGGCGAGAGTTCCTGCGTGGTCGCTACCGAGCCGCCGATCTGCAGCAGCTTGTCCAAAGGCAGGTACAGCAGACTGGCTCCGGACTTCTGGTCTATCAATACCTTGCTGGAGTTGGAAAGCACCTGCTGCATCATGTCCAGGTACAGACGGTCGCGCGTCACCGCCGGCGCCTTGCTGTATTCCACCAGGATCTGCCGGAAGCGGCTGGCGTCGCCTTCGGCATCGGCAATTACCCGCTGCCGGTAGCCGTCGGCTTCCTGCAAAAGGCGCGACGCCGCGCCGCGCGCCCTGGGTATCACATCGTTGGCATAGGCCTGGCCTTCGTTTTTTTGCCGCTCGCGGTCCTGGTTTGCTTTCACCGCGTCGTCAAACGCCGCCTGCACCTGCTCCGGCGGCTGCGCGTTCTGCATGGTAACTTTGCTGATGAGTATTCCCGTCCCGTAGCGGTCGAGGATTTCCTGCATCAGCTTGGTGGCGTGAGCCGCCACCTGCTCGCGGCCTTCATAGAGCACGAAATCCATTCTGTTTTTTCCCACGATTTCGCGTATCGCAGTTTCCGCCGCCTGCAGCACCGAGTCCTCCGGCGAGCGGTTGTTGAACAGGTAATCCTCCGGGCTTTTCAGGATGTATTGCACCGCGAACTGGATATCAATGATGTTCTCATCGTCGGTGAGCATGAGCGATTCCTTGATCACCTTGCTTTTGACATTATTGCGGTAACCCACTTCCACGGTACGCACCTGCGAAAGATTGACGATTTCCACGCTTTCGATGGGATAAGGCAGATGCCAGCGCGGTCCGGATTGAGTGGTTTCGAGGTACTTGCCGAAACGCAATACTACTCCGCGCTGCGACGCATCCACGATGTAGAAACCGCTTGCCAGCCACACCAGCAAAACCAGCGCGATGAGCAAACCGAGCCCACCGCCAAACTGTTTGGGGGGGGCGGTACCCGGCCCGCCGCCGCTAGCACGGCCGCGGCCGAACAGCGCATTCAACTTTTCGTTGAATCTGCGCCATACTTCATCCAGGTCGGGCGGGCCTTGATTGCCGCGCTTGCCCCATTGTGGGTCATTCAATGCCATGTGGTTTATCTCATCAATTACGGTTACTGCAGCGGCCGTATAAAGTTAAGCGACTTAAGCTCAGGCCACTTTTACTGCAATAGTTTCCGGGGTTTCGCCACGCATCGCTTCAAACAACGCCTGGCGCAACAGATCCGTGCCCTCAGCGGTGTGTGCGCTCAAACAAACACGCGCGATTTTACCATACTCGTCGCGTTTCATGCCCTGCGACCAGCCGCACAAATCAATTTTATTGTATACCAGCACCTGCGGCAGTTGGTCTGCGCCGATCTCGGCAAGCACTTTGTTCACTTCAATGATCTGCTGGTCGCGGTTGGGGTGGCCGGCATCCACCACATGCAGCAGCAAATCCGCCAGCGCGGTTTCTTCCAGAGTGGCGCGGAACGCTTCAACCAGGGTATGCGGGAGGCTACGGATAAAACCTACGGTGTCGGAAAGCACCACCGTGCCGCAATCCGGGATGAACAGTTTGCGCGAAGTGGTATCGAGGGTCGCGAACAGCTGATCGGCGGCATAAGCATGGGCACGGGTAAGACAATTGAATAGCGTGGATTTGCCGGCATTGGTGTAACCCACCAGCGATACCGACATTACCTGGGCGCGGCGCCGTGCCTTGCGCTGAACTTCGCGCTGGCGGCGCAGTCGTGTGAGCTTATCCTTAAGCACCTTGACGCGTTTCGCGAGCAAGCGGCGGTCGGTTTCCAATTGCATCTCGCCCGGGCCGCGCAAGCCAATACCGCCTTTTTGCCGCTCAAGGTGGGTCCATCCGCGCACCAGGCGGGTGGAGAGATGCTCGAGTTGCGCCAGCTCCACTTGCAACTTGCCTTCGTGGCTTTTCGCACGCTGCGCGAAAATATCGAGGATGAGACTGGTGCGATCCACTACTCTGCAGAGCAGTTGCTTCTCCAGGTTGCGCTCTTGGGCGGGGGACAAATCATGATTGAAAATGACGATTTGCGCGCCGCTCTCGCGCACGGCTTGTGCGATTTCTGCGACTTTGCCTGTGCCGGCAAACAGCGCCGGGTCCGGCTTGGAGCGCTTTCCTTTTATTACCAGTTTGGGGATAATTCCGGCGCTTGACGCAAGCTGCTGCAATTCTTGCAGGCTTTCTGCATAGCCCGCCTCGCCAAAATCGAGACTGACCAATACTCCTGTATTCCCGCTGTCGGGACGCTCAAACATTAACTTCCAAAACTTCCAGCATTAACTCTCTGAGGATGAGGATTGCTCGAATGGAATGCTGACCGCCCTGGCGGGCACCACGGTGGAAATTGCGTGCTTGTACACCATTTGCGTCACAGTGTTTTTCAACAACACCACGTATTGGTCGAACGACTCTATCTGTCCTTGCAATTTGATGCCGTTCACCAGATAAATGGAAACCTGCACATGTTCCTTACGCAAAGCATTCAAAAACGGGTCTTGTAACAATTGCCCTTTGGCACTCATTTTGACTCCATGGTTTTAGTTATTCGAAAGTTAACTTTACTCGATTTTTCAGCTTAAATCCAGCCGCGCGGCCCCGTCCTATCGTCTTATTTTCAAACCTATTTGTCGGCATAGGGATTTCGGCCAAGCTTGAATTGAACCTTGAGGGGCGTGCCTTGCAGCTTGAAAGCCTTGCGCAAAGCGCCTTCCAGGTAGCGCCGGTAGCTTTCAGGGACATGGTTTAGCGCATTGCCGTGGATCACGATAAGCGGCGGGTTCATGCCGCCTTGATGAGCATAGCGCAGCTTGGGGCGAATGAGCCCTGCACGCGGCGGTTGCTGCCTGGTGATCGCGGATTGCAACGCGCGAGTAAGTTTGGGCGTGGGCAGTTTCGTCATCGCCGCGCGGTACGCCGCATCCACCGACTTGAGCAGCGCAACCACGCCCTTGCCCTGCAGCGCGGAAATATAATGCACCTTGGCAAAATCCAGAAACCTGAGTTTCCTCGCCATATCGTTTTTGATTTTCTCGCGCCGCTCCGCGCTCAACCCGTCCCATTTGTTGACCGCCAGCACCAGCGCCCTGCCCGCCTCCAGAATAAATCCCGCGATATGCGCATCCTGTTCGGAAATGTCCTGCTGCGCATCCAGCACCAGTACCGCAACATTGGCATCCTCCACCGCCTGCAGAGCTTTGATGGTGGAAAATTTTTCGACCGCTTCATGCACTTTGCCGCGCTTTCTCAATCCCGCAGTATCAATCAAGGTATAGTTTTTGCCATTGCGCTCAAAATCCACATAAATGCTGTCGCGCGTCGTGCCCGGCTCGGGAAACACGATGACCCGTTCCTCGCCGAGCATGCTGTTAACCAGCGTGGATTTGCCCGCGTTGGGGCGGCCGACAATGGCGATTCTGGGATGCTTGCGCTGTTCCTCGAGTGCTTGCGCGGGCTGCACGTCAGCCAAAACCAGGTCGATGAGCTCACTCACACCTTCGCCATGCTCCGCAGATATCGGCAAGGGGTCGCCCAAACCCAATTCAAAGAATTCCGCAGCCGCAATATCCCGCGCCATCCCTTCCGCTTTGTTCACCACCAGCCACAGCGGACGCCCGCTCTTGCGCAGGTTCTCCGCGATCATCTTGTCGCTCGGGTGCAAACCTTCCCGCGCATCCACCATGAACAGAATCTTGTCGCCCTCGGCGATGGCCTGCAGCGTCTGTTTCGCCATCTGGGCAACAATGCCGTCTTTCGCCACCGGCACGAAACCGCCGGTATCCACCACCAGAAAAGGTTTTATCCCCACCCTGCCGTGACCGTAATGCCGATCGCGCGTCAACCCCGGAGCATCCGCAACAATCGCGTCACGGCTTCTTGTGAGGCGGTTAAACAAAGTGGATTTGCCGACGTTGGTGCGGCCGACTAAAACTAGAGTGGGTTTCATTGCGGATTGGATGATATCGCGGTTTAACCGCTCAAGCGCGCTTTTACTGGAGCGGCTCGATGCCCATGGCGTACAGCCCGCCATCGCGCGTCAGTACCAATAGTCCTTTATCTAATGCGATTGGCGCCGCAGAAACCCGGCTGCCATCGGTGGCACGCCGCGCGGCAAACGAACCGTCTTCGCGCGACATAAAATGCACATAACCATGATAATCCGCAACCACAATATAAGGGCCAAAAGAAAGCGGCGCGCTAATCTTGCGCGCGAACAGTTTGTTCTGCTTCCACACGCTGGCACCGCTCACCTTGTCTAGCGCCACCACTGCGCCCTTATCATCGCTCACGTACAAGTTGCGATCATCCAGAGTCAAACCGGAAATACTTGAGATGTCGCGCGCCCATAGCAGATTACCGCGCAACAAGTCAAAACACCCGACGCGGCCCTGGAAAGCCACCGCGCAGACCCGTTCCTCATCCACCACCGGCGTGCTGGTGATGTCGGTCACCCGTTCCAGTTCAGTGGTTCCGCGCGGCAGCGCCACCGTAGCCTCCCAGCCGATATTGCCGCTATTAATTTCGAGCGCGACCAGCTTGCCCCCCGCGAACCCTGCAAACACGCCGCCGCGGGTGATGGTGACGCTGGCAAACGAGCGCACCGAGAGCGCAGGCGTGTTGCGCTGGTAAACCCATTTGCGCTTGCCATCCCCCGCGTCCAGTCCGAATATCCGGCCGTCTTCGGTGCGCACCACCACGATGCCTTCGGCGACCTGCGGCGAGCTCAGTATTTCGCTGGTAAGTCGCGACTTCCAAAGCAGGAAGCCTTGGTTATCAAATGCCAGCAGCTCGCCTTTTAAATCACCCACCAAAACCAGGTTATGCGCGGCGCCGACACCCCCTGAAAGATTGTGTCGAGTGTCCACACGCCAGATCAGTTTGCCTGTTGCCGCGTCATATCGAAGTAAATCGCCTTCTTCATTGGCCGCGTAAATACTATCATCGGCGAAAACCGGAGAGAAGACATAAGCGCCTGATGATCCGATTAGCTTCTGCCATCGAGGAATCACCTTTGCACCGCGCTTAAACGCGACCAGCGGCGCAGGTTTGTCCGCCGTACTTTCATCGCCTCCGCCAAATCCCGGAAAGTCGGTGCACGCGCAAAGCGCGAGCGCGAGCAAAGGGGTTGCCGCTTTGCGCAACCAGCTGCCCATTTACTTTCCTCCCAGGGCATCCAGCTTGATCTGTATCAAATCGCGGTAGGTACTTTTTTTATCGCTTTTGTCGACCGCTGCTTGGTAGGCACTGCGCGCCTCCGCAGGCTTGCCCTGAGCGACCAGCACATCCCCCTTGAGATCTAAATTAAACACGTCATAAGCCGGGCTGTGTTTGGCTTCCAGCAGCCGCAAGGCCTCAGCGTAATTCTTTTCGTCAAGCAGCATTCCGCCGAGCCTAAGCCGCGCGATGTCCTGCAATTCGTCTTCGGCTGCGTGCTCGATGACCCATTGCAGCTGCACCTTGGCGCTTTGCACGTCACCTGACTGGTAATTGACCTTGGCGGCAATTAGCGCGGCGCGCGGCGCGTAAGCGGTGGAAGAATATTTTTCAATGAGGGTTGCGGCGGTTTCGCGGATTTTTTTCGCATCATTTTCCGGCACCAATTGCTGCAACGCGCCGTACAGTACAGCGGCCTGCTGCGCCTGGGATTGCTGATAGTAGCGCCATGCCTGGACACCCGTCACCGCAACTATAATGGCGGTTACGGTCAGGATTACCAGCCGTCCATTTTCCTTCCACCAGGCTTTCAGCTCGTCTATCTGTTCCTGCTCTTGCAAATCATACATGGCGTTTCCTCAGCATATCGGCAATCTCTTTTAGTCCGGCGCGGATCTGTTCGCCGGCTTCGCGCAAGGGTTTAAGGCTGGCTTGCTGCGCCTGCGCTTCATCGTCGCCGATGATCACGGCAAAGCGAGCGCCGCTTGCGTCGGCTCTTTTCATCTGCGACTTGAAGCTGCCGCCGCCGCAATGCAGTATCACGCGTATCCCGCTGTCGCGCAGTTTTTCCGCAACCTGAAGCGCGAATTTATCAGCCGCTTCCCCCTGATGCACCAAATAGACATCCGCAGGCTGCGCAACGGGCGCTCCCTCCTGCAACAGCGCCAGCAAACGTTCGATCCCCATGGCGTAACCGCAAGCAGGTGCGGGCTTGCCGCCCAATTGCTCCACCAG
>DATDGC010000007.1:0-35109 GCA_036522275.1 Burkholderiales bacterium
CCTTGATTGTCGACAGCGCTGCCGAGCAGGTACACGCGCCCGCCTTCGCTCGCGGTGATACGGCCTTGATTGACGACCGCCGCAGCCCGCGCCGGATCACCAACGAAGTTCATGCGCCCTGCGATGAAATCCTGATTTGAGAGATTCAACGTTGAGGCCACCAATCCCGCGACGTCGATTCGCGCATTGGTGCCAAACAGAATGCCATTGGGGTTGATCAGGAACACCCGGCCGTTCGATTGCAGCGTGCCCAGTATCTTCGAAGGATCGACACCGACCACGCGGTTTAGAATTGCACTCGCGGCCGATTGCTGGATAAAGCGTGTCGTCTCATTGGAGCCGATTGAAAACTGCTGCCAGTTGATTATGGCGCCCGGGGTGTTGGTAACCGACAACTGGTTACCTTGGGTCGCGAACGTAGCCTGGCCGTTGACAACGACCGGCCCGACCGGATTCGCATACGCGAGTTGCCCGGCAAAGCACATTGCTGCCGCAATTATGAACTTGCGCTGAAGCCCGTTCAGTTTGGCCACTCTCATCCCGTCTCGATAAGAACTTGTTTTACCGATATTTTACGAACAAAGCGGGCTATACATTTAGCCCGCCATTCCTAGTGTTACCTTTGTCCAGCAATATCTGTGCCGATGCTAATGCTATCAGCAAAAACATTAGGTTGCATGTGATATCTGTCACTGTTTTTATGAAAGGGGACTTGAACTTGGGACTTGCCCGGTTCCTTTAGTCCAAGCGCCTGCACTGTGATAAATGCCACAGTTTTTTGAAGGGAATTAGGACTTATACAGCTTTTTAAATTTTAGTCCACATTGATTGGAGTACTTTTCAACTTCGAGAGGAACCCTAATGTGTCGAATACTTAACGGAAATAACGAAATTGTGACATATTGGAAATGGCGATGGCCGATCGGCTGCCGTCGCGCAGCGGGGTCAGATCCACCCCGAACGGGTTGTTGCGGAGCACAAGGCGCACTCACATTGATTTGAGTCAACTCACCCGACTGCGGTTTCTGGTGTACTGTGTCTTAAAGGTTTTGATTTAGTGAAATCGTCCGTGTTGATAAAACGCAAACGCGAGCGGCGTGTGGTAGGCGCCGCACTGGTCGTCTCCGGCGGCGTCCTGATGTGGCTCGCCCCCGAGGTCTTGGCCGGTGCGATCCTGCTGGCGGCGGGGATCGCGCTTGAAATCATCGGTATCACCCTCGAGCACCGCAACGGCAAATAAGGGGTTTGTTGCAACAACTACACGTCCCTACGACGGCTAGTGGTTCAAAGGTTCCCTAAATCACAACGGATGTTGAACCCGAATCAACTTTGCACCAGAACCGGAAGAGAGAAGAAAAGCTGCAGACTGGCTGGCGGAGAGGGTGGGATTCGAACCCACGATACGCTTGCGCGTATACCGGTTTTCGAGACCGGCCCGTTCAACCGCTCTGGCACCTCTCCGGCTCGCGCGGCATTTTAGCATCAAACAGCAGGAATTCGTCCGCTTTGCTATCGTGCTCGTTCGATGGCCTTCAGTTCTCCCATGTAAGACCGGAGGGCAGCGGGAATTTCTATTCCACCGTTGGCATTTTGATAGTGCTCCATGATTGCAATCAGCGTGCGACCGACCGCAAGCCCAGATCCGTTCAGCGTGTGCACCAACTCGGTTTTGCCCTTCTCATTGCGAAAACGCGCTTGCATGCGCCGCGCCTGGAATGCTTCGAAGTTGCTGCATGAAGAAATTTCGCGGTAAGTATTCTGCCCAGGCAGCCAGACTTCGATGTCATAAGTCTTAGCCGCGGCAAAACCCATTTCACCTGTACACAAGGTCATCACGCGGTAAGGCAGTTCCAGTTTTTTTAGTATTGTTTCGGCATGACCAGTCAATTCCTCTAGCGCCTGATAGGATTTTTCGGGATGTACGATTTGCACCAGTTCCACTTTATCGAACTGGTGCTGGCGTATCATGCCGCGAGTGTCCTTGCCGTAGGAGCCGGCCTCGCTGCGGAAACACGGCGAGTGACAGACGAACTTGAGCGGCAGCAATTCGAGCGGCACGATCTCGTCGCGAACGATATTGGTAACCGGAACTTCGGCGGTGGGAATCAGATAAAGACTTGTATCGCGAAATTTCGTCGCTACGGAAGAAACAGATCTGCCTGACCGACGCATCTCTTCATAAACAGAATCATCATCAAATACCTGTCGCGGAATCTTGAACAGATCCGCCTCGAACTTCGGCAATTGTCCGGTTCCACGCATGCTGTCGGCATTCACCAGATAAGGCGCGTAAACCTCTGTATACCCATGCTCCTGCGTGTGCACCTCGAGCATGAACTGAGCAAGTGCGCGGTGCAGCCGCGCGAGCCCGCCTCTCATCAGCACGAAGCGCGCGCCGCTGATCTTGCTCGCTGCCGCAAAATCAAGCTGCTTCAATCTTTCGCCCAAGTCCACATGATCCTTGATGGAAAAACTGAATTTGCGCAGAGCACCTACTTTCCGTACCTCAGCGTTATCTTCGGGCGATTTGCCGAAAGGCACGCTCTCATGAGGAATGTTGGGAATATTGAGGAGCAGGTCATCAAGTTTGCTTTGATTTTGGGCAAGCTCAGCCTCGAGAGACTTACGTTCCTTATCCTCGGAGCTGACCACCCGCATAAGCTCGGAAGCCTTTGCTTCATCGCCTTGCTTCTTTGCATTGAACGCTTGCGTGGAAGTCGTATTCCGATGAGCTTCTAATGCTTCCTTTCGAACCTGGATGTCCTTTCGCTGCTTTACGTACTCTCGATAGAGCTCGACGTCCATTTGAAAACCGCGAGTATCTAGAAGCGTTTTTGCAACGGCTTCGATATCGCTGCGGAGGATTTGCGGGTCAAGCATCAGTTAAAAAATCCGTATTTATCCGTGCAAATGAGTAGCTAAGGTTTTTTCGCTTTTCGGTCGAGGCTGCGCAGGTACGCGAGCCTTTCGGCGATTTTCGCTTCCAGTCCGCGGTCGGTCGGCTCGTACCATTTCACCGCCGGCATGCCTTCTGGAAAATAATTTTCTCCCGCAGCGTAGGCTTCCGGCTCATTGTGCGCATAGCGGTAATCCTTGCCAAAGCCCATTTCCTTCATGAGCTTGGTCGGCGCATTACGCAAATGCTCAGGAACCGGGCGTGATTTATCTTCGCCGATAAAGCGGCGCGCGTCATTATACGCCATGTACACGGAGTTGCTCTTGGTGGTACAGGCGAGATAAACCATTGCTTCGGCGAGCGCAAGCTCTCCTTCTGGGCTGCCCAAGCGTTCATACACTTCGCAAGCGTCCAATGCGATTCGCAAAGCGCGAGGATCGGCAAGACCAATATCCTCCACCGCCATGCGCACTAGCCGCCTGCTGATGTAGCGCGGATCCGCCCCGCCATCCAGCATGCGGCACATCCAGTAGAGCGTGGCGTCGGGATTGGAGCCGCGCACCGATTTATGGAGAGCAGAAATCTGGTCATAAAACGCGTCTCCGCCTTTGTCAAACCTTCTTACGCTTTGTGCCAGCACGTTTTGCACATATTCCGCGCCGATATCAGTGGTTTTGTCCTGCTGGACAGCGGTGGCAAGCTGCTCCAGCATGTTGAGCAGACGCCTGGCGTCGCCGTCGGCGTAGCCCACCAGCAGCGACTTCGCTTCCTCAGTAAAAATTGCGCCGGGAATGGCGGGTTGTTTGGCACGCTCGAACAATATTCCCAGTTCTTCATCGGAAAGCGGATGCAACACGTAGACCGCGGCGCGGGAGAGCAGCGCGCTGATCACCTCAAATGACGGGTTCTCAGTAGTGGCGCCGATAAATGTGACCAGACCCTGTTCCACAAAAGGCAGGAATGCGTCCTGCTGCGCCTTGTTGAAACGGTGCACTTCGTCTATAAACAAAATGGTATGGCGCCCGGATTGCTGCAAGACCAGCTCCGCTCTTTGCACTGCCTCGCGAATGTCCTTGACTCCGGCAAGCACCGCTGAAAGCGCAATGAATTCGGCGTTGAAGATACGCGCCATCAGCCGCGCCAGCGTAGTTTTTCCCGAACCCGGCGGACCCCACAGGATCATCGAATGCGGCTTACCGGATTCAAAAGCCAGGCGCAAGGGCTTGCCTTCCCCCAGGAGATGCGTTTGACCGACAACATCTTCCAGCCGCTGCGGGCGCAGACGATCGGCCAATGGCGCGGCGGGTGCTTTTCTTTCGAATAAATCACTCACCGACGATATCCGCGCCCTTTGGGGGAGTGAATTTGAAGAGTTCCGGCTTCAACCGGGGATTGCGTTCTAGATCCAGGAAATGCAATACCGTGGTTTGTCCAAAATGGTCGCGCAGTTCCATGACTTGCAGGCCGGAATGACTGAATCCCATGCGCACGCTCTCGAACACGCTGTCCTGTGTTTTCGGCAGCGCTTGCAGCCACTCCAGCCCGTCACGAGCGCCGTCATCATTGAGTCGGAAGTCCTTTTCGATTTCGTTGCTGCCAGCAAGCAGCGCTGCCGGGCTTGCGCCCAACGCTTGATCGAGTTTCTTGACGGTGACCTGATTCAATTCCGGATCGTATACCCAGAGTTTTTCACCATCGCCGACAATCAGCTGTGCGTAAGGTTTTTCGTAGGTCCAGCGGAATTTGCCGGGACGGGAAAACTGCATGGTGCCGCTAGAGTGCTGCACGCTGCGGCCGTTCTTATCCAGAAGTTCCTGGTTGAACTGCGCTCTTCCCGTAGCAGAATGCTGAATAAACTCTTTCAACTTATCAATGCTGGAAGCGTGTGCAGCAAACGAGACGCCAAGCGCAAAAAGTAAGGCGGCGGCAAAACCGGCTCTCTTCATCAAAGCTTCCGGATCCTAACGCCGTTTTCACCCACCCACTTGTAAACCTGTACGGCGGCCGTGCCGCTCAGTACAACGCACAAAACAAAACCAAGCGAATTATTCATGGCAGTCATCCCGTGCCATCGCCGTGCGATGACTCAATATGCCGGCTTGTGTGGCAAATAGCCCGTATCCCCCGCCGGCACCAATACCTCCCTGTTGCCGTTGCTCTGCATGCTGGAAACAAGCCCCGCTCGCTCCATCTGTTCGATCAAACGCGCCGCGCGGTTGTAGCCGATGCGTAAGTGCCGCTGTACCAGCGAGATCGAGGCACGGCGCGATTTTAAAACGATTGCCACCGCTTGATCATAAAGCGGATCAGACTCCGCATCGGAACCAGACGCCTCGTCGTATGGTTCGGTTTCGTGGCTTTCCAGCACTTCTTCCACATATTGCGGCGCGCCCAGGCCTTTCAGATAATTCACCACCCTGTGCATTTCCTGGTCCGAGACAAATGCGCCGTGCACGCGCTGCGGATAGCCCATTCCCGGCAGCAGATACAGCATATCGCCTTGGCCGAGCAATGCCTCCGCTCCCACCTGATCGAGTATCGTGCGCGAATCCACCTTCGCCGACACTTGGAAAGCGATGCGGCTTGGAATGTTCGCTTTGATAAGACCGGTGATCACATCCACTGAAGGCCTCTGCGTTGCCAATATCAAATGCACACCTGCGGCGCGCGCTTTTTGCGCAAGGCGCGCGATCAACTCTTCGACTTTCTTGCCCACCACCATCATCAGGTCCGCCAATTCGTCTATTACCAACACGATGAGCGGCATTTGCTCCTGCGGCTCGGGATTATCCGGGGTCACGCTGAAAGGATTGGTGAGCGGTGTGCCGGCTTTTTGCGCGTCACGGATTTTCTGGTTGTATCCGGCAAGGTTGCGTACCCCCAGGTTTGACATCAGCCGGAAACGCTGGTCCATTTCTCCTGCGCACCAGACGAGCGCATTGGCCGCCTGCTTCATATCGGTCACTACCGGCGCAAGCAAATGTGGAATGCCTTCATATATCGAAAGTTCCAACATCTTAGGGTCAATCAATATCATCCGCACCTGCGCCGGCGAAGCCTTATACACCAGGCTCAGAATCATGGCGTTGATTGCCACCGATTTGCCCGAGCCGGTAGTGCCCGCTACCAGGATATGCGGCATCCTGGCGAGATCGGCTACCACCGGATGCCCGCCGATATCCTTGCCCAAGGCAAGAGTGAGCGGCGAATTCATATCGGCGTACGCCTGCGAGCCCAGAATTTCCGAAAGCCGCACCACCTGCCGCTCAGGATTGGGAACCTCCAAGCCCATGCAGGCTTTGCCGGGTATGGTTTCCACCACGCGGATGCTCACCACCGACAGCGCGCGCGCGAGGTCCTTCACCAAATTAACAATCTGGCTGCCTTTCACGCCGACCGCAGGCTCGATCTCGTAGCGCGTGATCACCGGACCCGGGTAGGCCGCCATCACCTTCGCTTCCACCCCGAAATCCATCAGCTTTTTCTCAATGAGCCGCGAAGTGAATTCCAGCGTCTCGGCGGAAAGCGCTTCGACATCCTCGCCCGGCTTATCGAGCAGATGCAACGGCGGTAAGGGTGTATCCGGCAAGTCCTCGAATAACGGCACCTGTTTTTCACGCTCCTCGCGCGCCGATTTGGGGATTTCGGCAACCGGCAGCTCGATGTGTATCGGCTCGTGATCTTCGAAGCGCTTCCTTTCTTCTTCCACGAATTCCTCGCGCCGGCTCAATGCCACTTTGCCTTCACGCTTGTCCCGCCAGCCGCGCCAGGAATGGATCATGAACAGGTAGCTGTCTTCAATAAAACCACCGAGACGTTCAAACAGCTTGACCCAGGAAAGACCGCTGAACAGGGTGATGCCGATAGCCATCAACATCAGCAAAATCAGCGTGCCCCCGATTAATCCCATTCCTGTTACCGCCGTTTTGCTGATAATGGCGCCCAGCATGCCTCCGGGTGCGAGTGGCAGCGTCGCATTGATGCTGTAAAAGCGCAGCGCTTCCATCCCGCTGCTGGCAATAAGCAGGATGACAAACCCGCAGGCGGCAACGATAAACGAACGGCGGTCGCTGAGACTCACGCTATCAATGCGCTTATAGCCCCACCAGGTGGCGAACAGGAAAAACACCGCCCACCAGTAAGCGGAAATTCCGAAGGCATAGAGCAGAATATCGGCAAGCCATGCGCCAACATGACCTCCCAAATTATGCACCTGGGTAACGCTACCCGAGTGCGACCAGGCGGGATCGAGTTTGTCGTAACTTACCAGCACCAGCACCACATACAGCGCTATCGCGACCAAGGCCAGCCACCACGATTCGCGCAGTAGCGCCGCGAGCTTGGGTGGCAGCGGTTTGCGCTCGTCAGATTTGGATTTGTTGTAAGGAGAAAGCATCGTTGCTTTGCAAACTCAACTTGCAGTTCAGATTATATCAAGTTGAAGGCGCAATGAAGGGTTATTTATGCCGCCGGCTTTGCATATAAAACAGTCCCTCCCTGAAAAACGGAGGCTGCCCGATTAAAACCCGGTTGGTTCAAACCCACTGCAGGAACTTAAGCGCTAACACACAACGTGCTCATACTGCGTCACAACTTAGAAGCGATTGCAGGCTTCCCCGTCAACCCCACATTGACTATAATTTTTTTGCCTTCGAAGTGGATATGCCCGGAGAGCGTGAGATCTCTCAATATACGGCTCACCATCTCACGTGAAGCGCCTATCATGTCGGCAAGGTCTTGTTGCGAGAGTTTCCCGCCAACCACCAATCTGCCATCTTCGGGCTTGGCAAGCTCAAGCAGGATTCGCGCTACTCTGCCGTAAACATCCATCAACGCGAGGCTTTGAATTTTTCTATCGGCGCCGCGCAGCCTTTGTATCAGGCCTTGCATGATCTTGAACGACATTTGCGGGTTGTGCGCAAGGCAATTTATGAAATCTATCTTCATAATCACCAACAATTGAGTGGGTTCCATGGCCACGACATCAGCCGAGCGGGGCAGTTCATCAAGTAGCGACATTTCTCCAAATAACTCGCTTTTGCCCAACATGGCTAGAATGACTTCTTTGCCACCGCCAGCACTTAACATCACCTTCACTTTGCCGGAAGAGACGATGTAAAGCGCATCGGTCTTGTCACCCTCGCGCAAAATAACGGTGTGCTTGGCAAAGTTTCTCGCCACCGCGACGCGCGACATAGCCGTGAGCTCTTCTTCCTGCAAGCCGGAAAACAACGGCACCTTTTCCAGCAGGTCGTTTATTGAGGTATTCATGAGCTTAATCCGCTGACATCCTCCGCTAGCCCGGCATTGTCTAATACACAAAAACGATTCCGACGTCTGCGCGATTACTATACCTGGTTTCGCTGCCGCCGGGATGGAGCACTTGTGCGAAATCAGCCCGCACGCTGAAATTTTTGTTATTGATGCGGATGCCGAAGCCGGTGCTGGAAATAAACTCGTTCTGCAATTCGCCAGGCAAGGCGTGGTTGCGCCATACATCGCCGTAGTCGTAAAAAAGGAGAAGACGCGTGTGCACATTCGGCAAGTGGAACATGCTCCCGAGGTCGGGCGAATAGGCTTCCACCGTTCCTTGGTAGCCGGCATCGTTGGCGATCTCACGCTCATGGAAGCCGCGCACACTATTAAAGCCTCCCAAACCGTACTGTTCGCCGGGAACAAGCGCATCAGGAGTTATCTGTCCGTTAATGGCCGCACGGAACTGGAAGTCATACGCTAATGACTTGAGCGCACTCAAGCCATAACGGAGGATGTGATAAGTGTCGGTCGCGTCGGTGCGTGCTGCCTGGAAAGCGGCGGAGTTGCCATTGCTGCCACCCGGAATATTCATTGAGTAACCGGCATTAAACGCCACTTCTGCGGAAGGAAGGTGCCAAGTGCCGAAGTAGGTCAGGCTCGCCGGATGCACGGTGATGTTGGGGACCACTGAAGTCGTCGTTCCCTCTGTGGTCACGTTGTTCCTGAACGCCTTGTAATCCAGCCCGAAGGCCAGCTTGTGCTCGTAAATTTCTCCGATCCTGGGCAGTAAATCATTGTATCTCAGCAATACTATGGTGCCGCTTCCGCTCACGTTAAACAGGTTCTGCACCGTACCGGAGTTAACATTGGCATAGCCCGCGATGACATCGATGGAATCACCCGCCTTGTAAAGCGGAACGTGGTAACTGCCACCGAAGATTTTCACGTCAGCCGCGTGATCCGGGGACGTCTGGGCTTGGAAAGTAAATACGTTATCCAGATTGAAAAGATTTGAATGCTGGGCACCAACGCCCACGCGGTAAGTACCCGTCTGACTGTCGCCGGTATTATCGCCGTAGGCATATACCTTCCACGGCTTTTCGTCGGTGAGCTTAATGGTGGCATCCACTTCGTCCTGCTGTTCACCGGCTTTGAGCAGCACCGTGGTCTGCTTGGACGGATTTTCATTGGCCACTCTGAGGTTGGCCGCGATATCGCGTGAATTCGGCGGCAATCCTTGCTTCAGGGCGGGAAGGCTCCTGCGTACATTGGCAACATCATGATGGTCGTTGCCTTGTATGTTAATCGCCCCGATGCGCGCTTCGATGACCTTGAAACGCACCACGCCCTGGTTCAACTCCTGCTCCGGAAGGATAACCTGGACCCCGCCATAACCTTTTTTCTGATAGGCCTCTTGCAGAGCTTTCAGCGCCCGCTGCACGTCCGCAAATTCTTTTTGCTTGCCGGTATAGCGCGCAACGTTCTCCTCGATTTCGCTGGTTTTAAGCAAGGTGTTGCCTTCGACGACGAAGCGGGTGATATCGAAACGTGGGGCGGGCGGGGCTTTGGCGTCCTGCGCTGCGGCGCTGGCCACCACCACGGCAAGTCCCAGGCAGATCTGTATTATTGTTAGCGCCCAATTCATCAATCCTATCCAAGGCTGAATTATACGCCGATGATTATAGAACAATATACTGGGAAAACACATCGTTCATCTCAGCGTTACTCGACAGTGTTATCTATTACTGCTAAATTCGCGCAAATCATTTTAGATTGCATCTGAAAGCCGCACCGGTTGAAAACCGGCTTGCCGCCCATATACTGCATACATTGCCGTATGGCGCATCACTAGACTCCCCCATATATCATGAGCCCCAAACATACCCGTTTATTGATTTTGGGATCCGGTCCCGCCGGATATACCGCGGCTGTTTATGCCGCGCGCGCCAACCTTAAACCGGTATTGATTACCGGACTGGCGCAAGGGGGGCAACTCATGACCACCACCGATGTGGACAACTGGCCGGCAGATACCGCGGGTGTGCAGGGCCCGGAATTGATGGAGCGTTTTCTAAAGCACGCGCAACGCTTCGAAACCGAGGTCATTTTCGATCACGTTCACACCGTGAAACTCACTGAAAAGCCGTTCAAGCTGATCGGCGACGAAGGCAGTTACACTTGCGATGCGCTGATCATCGCCACCGGTGCTTCCGCTAAATATCTGGGCCTGCCTTCGGAGCAGGCGTTCATGGGCAAGGGTGTATCCGGCTGCGCGACCTGCGACGGATTTTTCTACAAGGGGCAGGACGTGGCGGTGGTGGGCGGCGGCAATACCGCCGTGGAAGAAGCGTTGTATTTATCGAATATCGCCAGAAAAGTAACCGTGATTCACCGACGCGACAAATTCCGCGCGGAAAAAATCCTGATTGACAAGCTCATGGAAAAAACCCGCAGCGGCAACGTGACGATCGCCTGGAACCACGTGCTGGAGGAAGTGCTGGGGGATAACAGCGGTGTGACCGGGATCCGCGTTAAAAATGTCAAGAACGGCGAGATCACCAAGCTTGATTTACAAGGCGTGTTTATCGCTATTGGCCATACACCGAACACCGAACTGTTCAAAGGACAGCTGGAAATGGTGAACGGCTACATCGTCACCCAAGGCGGCAACCAGGGGAACGCCATGGCAACCAGCGTTCCCGGGGTGTTCGCCGCAGGCGATGTTCAGGACCATGTTTACCGCCAGGCGGTGACCAGTGCGGGCTCCGGCAGCATGGCGGCGCTAGATGCGGATAAATACCTGGACGATCTTAGCTGATGAAAATCCGTAAAAGCTTTTCCGGCAAGGAGCCACCCTTGTCGGAAGAGGAAAGCAAACTATTTCGCCAGGCGGTTGAAGGCGCCAAGCCATTACCTCACAGCGGGCGCGTGCAGCCGGCGGCAAAACTTCCTCCTCCATTGCCCTTGCAAACCTTGCGCGACGAGCAGGCGGCGCTTTCCGAATCGCTTTCCGATTGGGTCCCTCCCCACGAATCCGGCGACGAAGCATCTTTCCTGCGGCCCGGCTTGTCGCGGCAGGTCCTCAAAAAATTGCGCCGAGGCCACTGGGTGGTTCAGGACGAGCTGGATTTGCACGGGCAAAACAGCGACCAGGCGCGCTCAAGCCTGGTTGTGTTTCTGAACAGCAGCGCGAAACGCGGCCTGCGCTGTGTGCGCATCATTCACGGCAAGGGATTGGGCTCGAAAAACCAGGAGCCGGTGCTGAAACACAAAGTGCGTGCCTGGCTTACGCAGCGCGAAGAGATTTTGGCGTATTGCGAAGCGCGTCCAGTGGACGGCGGGAGTGGCGCGATGACTGTGCTGCTGAAGGGTTGAGGGTTGAGCCTGGCCGAGTGAGAAAAAATCACACGCTCAACACTGAACTCCGAACGCTCAACTCATCAGATCGCCGCCTCGTCGGTTTCACCGGTGCGGATGCGCACCACCTGCCCTACTGAAGTCACGAAAATTTTGCCGTCGCCGATCTTGCCGGTGCGTGCGGTTTTAATGATCGCTTCGATTGCCGTGTCGGTGAGTTTGTCCGGCACCACCACTTCGATTTTTACTTTGGGCAGAAAATCCACCACATATTCTGCACCGCGATAAAGTTCGGTATGGCCTTTCTGCCTGCCGAAGCCTTTCACTTCGGTCACGGTCAGGCCGCTTACTCCGATAGCAGACAAGGCCTCTCGCACTTCATCGAGCTTGAAAGGTTTAATCACCGCCTCGATTTTTTTCATCAGGTTTCTCCAACTGCTAAGATTCAGGTAAGTATAGTGCGAAAAACAAAATAGATAAATGAAGCCGCAGCGAGCCCCGGGACGAATCAAATATCCCGGTACTTGGAAGTAATCGGATAGCGCCAGTCCTTGCCGAAACCGCGGTGGGTGATGCGGATGCCCACCGGGGACTGGCGGCGCTTGTACTCGCTGGATTTAACAAGCCGCACCACGCGCCGCACATCATCCGCGCTGAAACCGCTGCGGATAATTTCTTCAGGGCTCAAATCCTGCTCCACGTAGGCCTCCATGATGGCATCCAGGGTGTCATACGGCGGCAGGCTGTCCAGGTCGGTTTGATCGGGCTTCAATTCAGCAGAAGGTGCGCGCTCAATCACACGCTTCGGTATCACCTGGGACAGGCTGTTGCGATAGTGCGCAAGCCGGTACACCAAGGTCTTGGCTATATCCTTGAGCACCGCAAATCCCCCTGCCATATCGCCGTAAAGCGTGGCATAACCTACGCCCATTTCACTTTTGTTGCCGGTGGTGAGCACGATCGCGCCAAATTTGTTGGAGAGCCCCATAAGCAAGGTGCCGCGGATTCGCGCCTGCAAATTTTCTTCCGTCGTGTCGGGAGGCAGGCCGGCAAACTCAGACGCCAACGCACCGAGAAACTGATCGAACATCTGCTTGATGGGAATCTCGCTGTAGCGCACGCCCAGGGTTTGGGCAATGCTGCGTGAATCCTCCACGCTCATATTGGCAGTATAGGGCGAAGGCATCATCACCGCGCGCACCTTGTCCGCGCCCAGCGCATCCGCGGCGATAGCGAGCGTCAACGCCGAATCAATGCCGCCGGAGAGGCCTACCAGCGCTCCACGGAAACTGTTTTTCGTAACATAATCGCGCACTCCCAGGCATAATGCCTGGTACACGGTGGCCTCCAGCGTTTGCGCCGGCGCCCTCTCGCCGGGGACAGGAACGCCGTTTTCCACCATCACCCAGTAAAGCCCCTCGACAAACGCCGGAAATTGGTGTGTGAGCTCGCCTTTCTGGTTCACCGAGAACGAAGCGCCGTCGAATACCAGTTCATCCTGTCCGCCGACCAGGTTGGCATAAATAATCGCCATCCCGGTTTCATGCACGCGCTCCTCCACCACCTCGTAGCGCGTCGATTGCTTGTTCATGTGGTATGGGGAAGCGTTCAGCACCAACAGCACTTGCGCACCCGCTTGTCTTGCGCATTGCGCCGCGTGCGGCTCCCAGATGTCGGCGCAGATATTCACGCCGAAGCGCACCCCGTCGAGCTCGAATACGCACGCTTCCGTTCCCGGAACAAAATAACGCTGTTCGTCGAATACGGTGTAATTCGGTAGCTTCAGCTTATGGTAGGTGGCAATGATTTTGCCATCCCTGATCACCGAGGCGGCGTTATAGCGCTTTTCTCCTACCGCAAGCGGGTGGCCTACCACCACGGTGACGCCATGCACTTTGTTCGCCAAATCCTGCAGAGCTTCCTGGCAGGCGCGATAAAAACCCTCGCGCAACAACAGGTCTTCCGGCGGGTAACCGGAAAGGCACAATTCCGGCGCCACCATTAAGCTCGCTTTCCCGGCTTTGGCCTGATCTGCGAAGCTCAGGATTTTCGCTGCGTTGCCGGCAATATCGCCGACGGTAGCATTGATTTGAGCGACCGTTATTTTCATCGCATCAATATAACATTTTTTGCTTGCGACACCCGAACCGAGCCGCCACAATATCAGCGAGCCGTCAAATCATTCTGCTAGAGAACGTTGGTTTTAAACAGCATGAATCACTCTTACCAAGTCAAAGTTATAGAAACCCTCAGTGAAATTCCGGCGCAAAGCTGGAATGAGCTAGCCGGCGATGCGCCTTTCCTGCGCCATGAATTCTTCAGCGCGCTGCGCGAGACCGGCTGCGCCTGCCCGCAAACCGGCTGGACTCCGCGATTTATAACGCTGTGGCAAAGCGGCGGACTGGTGGGCGCCATGCCGCTCTACCTGAAAGCACACTCCTACGGCGAATATGTTTTCGATTGGGACTGGGCGGATGCTTATCGGCGTTTCGGCCATCGTTATTACCCCAAGCTGCTTTGCGCGGTGCCGTTCACGCCTATTACCGGCAAACGACTGTTGGCAAAAACGCCCGAGCAAAGGTTGCTGATACTGAATGCGGCTCTGAAGTTCGCGCGGCAATCGGGCGCATCTTCGCTGCACTGCCTGTTTCCACGAGATAAGGAAGCGCATCAGCTGCAATCGCAAGGCCTGCTGTTAAGAGAAGGGGTGCAGTTTCACTGGAATAACCCCGGCTACCGCGATTTTGCCGAATTCCTCGAAACGCTCAGCCACCGCAAAAGAAAGAACATCCGGCACGAGCGAAGTAAAGTGCAGGATGCTGGAATCACCTGCGAATGGCTGGAAGGCGCTGCCATCACTGAAGCACATTGGAGATTTTTCATCGCTTGTTATAACCACACTTACCGCGAGCACTATTCCACGCCCTATCTCAATCTGGAATTTTTCATGCGGCTGGGGGAAACCCTGCCACAGCATATGCTGTTGATTGTGGCGCGGCGGGAAGGCATGCCGCTGGCTGCTGCACTCAACTTCCACAACCAAGAGCGCTTATACGGGCGCTATTGGGGGTCACTGGAGTTTGTGCCGGGGCTGCATTTTGAAACCTGCTATTACCAGGCAATCGAGTTTTGCATCGCGCGTGGGCTGCGCTGTTTCGAAGGTGGCGCACAAGGGGAACACAAGATCGCGCGCGGCTTTCTGCCGGTAAGAACCTGGTCCGCGCATTGGCTGGCCCACCCGCAATTCGCACAAGCAGTAGAAAAATATTTGGGCCAGGAAACCCGCGGCATCACGCACTATATTGATGAACTGCAGGAGCACAGCCCGTTCAAGCGCTAATCTTGTCAGGCTAACATATCGGCCCAAATATTCTGCGCCCACCCCCAGCCGTACTGTCCCTCGAGTTCGGTAGGCGCAGAAGACACGCCGACGCTGCCTTCCACCGCCAGCATGGTTTTCTTCTGGGGATCATAGCGGTGCACCGAAGCCACATGCACCACTTCGCGGTCGGTGATGAAGCTGTAGCAGGTGTTGTTCATCATCGGCTGCTCATTCACCGGCTGGTTATTCAGCAATGCCACCACAGCGGCGGCGCACACCTTGGCGTGCTGGTTCGCCATGTGCCCGGATTTGGGCATTGCCGGTGCGGCGAGAATCGCGTCACCCAGCACGTGAATGTTTTTCTGCGCGGCCGATTCATAGGTGAGGAAATCCACGCCGCACCAACGGTTATTGGCGGAAATCAGTCCCATGCATTGCGCGATGTCGCCTGCGCGCTGCGGCGGCACGACGTTCAAAACATCAGCACGCACGTTTTCAAATTCGAGCTTCGCGGTGAGCGTAGTGGCATCCACGTCGGTTAACACGCTGTTAGGACGGTATTCGACGATGCCGGCGTAGCGCTCTGCCCACGCCTTGGTAAACAGGCCTTTTTTCGACTGCACGTCTTCGTTGGCGTCCAGAATCAGCACTTTGGAGCCGGGCTTGTGCGCCTTGAAATAATGCGCCACTTGGCAAGCGCGTTCATAAGGGCCGGGCGGGCAGCGGTACGGCGACTTGGGAATGCACAGCGCATACACTCCGCCATCCGGCATCGCTTCAAGCTGTTTTCTCAATGCTACGGTCTGCGCACCCGCTTTCCAGGCATGCAGCACTTTTTGCCGCGCATCTGCATTATTGAGACCGGGAATCTGTTCATACATGAAATGAATGCCCGGAGCGATGATCAGCCGGTCGTAACTCAGGTTGCCGCCGCGCTCTAACTGCACCGTGCGTTTTTGCGCATCCACCGAAACCACCTCGTCGTGCACCATCTTTACCTTGTACTTGGCCAAGCCTTGGTAGCCGAGCGTGAGCGCGCTGATGGTGCTGCTGCCCCCCAGCACCAGATTCGAAAGCGGGCAGGAAATGAATTCATGGTCGCGTTCAACCAGCGTTACTTCGATATTAGGTTCCCATTTTTTGACATATTTGGCCGCGGTCGTCCCCGCATAACCACCGCCGATCACCACCACGCGGGGAGAGGCGCCCTTCCCTGGAGTTGCGCAGCCTGGAAGCGTTGCCGCGCTGAGCGCCGCGGAAGCGGAAGCCCATTTGATGAATTCGCGTCTCGACAATGCCATGATTCCCCCTCCTATTTCTGGACGGAGAAATATTCCGCCATCAGCTCGATCTGTTCGTCGCTATAGCCCTTGGCCAGCTGATGCATGATGGTGGCAGGACGCTTGCTGCTTTTAAAATCCTGCATTTGGAGGATGATGTAGTTCTTGTCGAGACCGGCAAGTGGTGGCATGACTCCTGCACTTTTGCCATCGGTGCCGTGGCAGTTGGCGCAGTTCGCCGCGAGATTGCGCGCGTAATTCGGATCCGCGGCAGCTCTTAGGCTCGCTGCACAAGCCAGAGCAAACATTGCCATTGCCGCATAGTGCGTAACTTTCGTTTTCATGATGTCACCTGTTTGCCTAGTGCTGATCTTAATTCCGGGACTTGCTGACGGTAGCGCACCGTGGGACTAACCCGGGGGCTCTTTGGGGAGATCGCAGACTAAACTACGCTTTCGGCTTGATCAGCAAAGATCAGGTATACTTTTTCCTGGTCGTCAATATCGACCGTCACCTTACCGCCATTGGCCAGCTTGCCGAACAGCAGTTCATCGGCAAGCGCGCTGCGGATCGTGTCCTGGATCAGCCTGGCCATGGGGCGCGCACCCATCACCGGATCGAAACCGCGTTTGGCCAGGTAATTCTTCAGCGCGTTGGTAAAGTGCGCGTCCACTTTCTTCTCCTGCAACTGCTCTTCAAGCTGCATCAGGAATTTATCCACTACCCTGAGAATCACCTCATGGTCAAGCGCGGCAAACGAGATGGTGGCATCCAGCCGGTTCCTGAATTCCGGAGTAAACAGGCGCTTGATTTCCACCATTTCATCGCCGGCGTGCTTCCCGGGGGTAAAACCGATGGCAGTCTTAGAGAGCGATTCCGCTCCGGCATTGGTGGTCATGACGATCATCACGTTGCGGAAATCGGCCTTGCGCCCGTTGTTGTCGGTGAGCGTGCCATGGTCCATCACCTGCAACAGGATGTTGAAGATGTCAGGATGGGCTTTCTCGATTTCATCCAACAGCAGCACCGAGTAAGGATGCTTGGTAATCGCCTCAGTAAGCAAACCGCCTTGGTCAAAACCCACATAGCCGGGCGGTGCGCCGATCAGGCGCGACACCGCATGCCGCTCCATGTATTCGGACATATCGAAACGGATCAGCTCCACACCCATGATATAAGCAAGCTGGCGCGCTACCTCGGTCTTGCCCACTCCGGTCGGACCGGAGAACAGGAACGAACCGATCGGCTTTTGCGGATTGCTGAGGCCGCTCCGCGCCGTCTTGATCGCGGCAGCAAGCGCGTCTATCGCCTGGTCCTGGCCGAATACCACGGCTTTCAAATCGCGATCGAGGTTTCTTAGCGCGGTGCGGTCATCGGTGGACACATGCTGCGGCGGTATGCGCGCAATTTTAGCGATGATTTCCTCGATCTCATGCTTGGTGATGACCTTTTTCTGTTTGGATTTGGGCAGGATTTTCTGCGCCGCCCCGGCTTCGTCAATCACATCTATCGCCTTGTCCGGCAAATGGCGGTCATTGATATAGCGCGCCGACAGTTCCGCAGCGCTGCTGAGCGCGGCGGCGGTATATTTCACCCCGTGATGTGATTCAAAACGCGATTTCAGCCCGCGCAGGATAGCCACGGTCTCATCAATGCTCGGTTCCACCACGTCGATTTTCTGGAAGCGGCGCGACAGCGCATGGTCTTTTTCGAAAACCCCGCGGTATTCGTTGTAAGTGGTGGCGCCAATGCATTTCAACTGCCCCTGGTTCAACGCCGGTTTAAGCAGGTTGGAAGCATCCAGCGTGCCGCCTGAAGCCGCACCCGCGCCAATCAGGGTGTGAATCTCGTCGATGAAGAGAATAGCGTTGGGATTGTCCAAAAGCTGCTTCAACACCGCTTTCAGGCGCTGCTCGAAATCGCCGCGGTACTTGGTGCCGGCAAGAAGCGCGCCCATGTCCAGCGCATAAACCTGGCTGCGCTTCAGCACCTCGGGCACATCACCTTCGACGATGCGCCGGGATAGGCCTTCGGCAATCGCGGTCTTGCCCACACCCGCTTCGCCAACCAAGAGTGGATTGTTCTTGCGGCGCCGGCACAGGGTCTGCACTACGCGCTCAAGCTCGCGCTCGCGCCCAATCAAAGGATCAATCTTGCCCGCCAGCGCCAAGGCATTCAAATTCATCGTATAGTTTTCCAGGGCCCCGCCCGGACTCGGCTCCTGCTCGCTATCCGCCTCGCTTTCCGCCTTGTTCGCGGAGGTGCCTTGCGGCACTTTGGTGATGCCATGGGAAATGTAATTCACCACATCAAGCCTGGTAATGCCTTTCTGGTGCAAGAAGTACACTGCGTGCGAATCCTTTTCGCCGAAGATCGCCACCAGCACGTTGGCGCCAGTGACTTCTTTTTTGCCGGAGGATTGCACATGCAGGATGGCGCGCTGAATCACGCGCTGGAAGCCCAAAGTGGGCTGAGTATCCACCTCGCCGCTCACCTTGGGGGTGTGCTCGGCAACGAAATCGTTCAGCAACTTGCGCAGGTCTTCGATGTTGACCGCGCACGCCCGCAATACTTCGGAAGCCGTGGGGTTGTCAAGCAACGCCAGCAGCAGGTGTTCCACGGTGATAAACTCGTGGCGCTTCTGGCGCGCTTCCACGAACGCCATGTGAAGGCTGACCTCGAGTTCCTGAGCAATCATTTAAATTTCCTCAATCTCACGTTTGTTCCATCACGCACTGTAGCGGGTGCTGGTGCTGCTTGGCAAAGAATAGCACCTGTTCGACTTTGGTTGCCGCGACATCCTTGGGGTAGACGCCGCACACTCCCATGCCTTCCCTATGTACTTTGAGCATGATTTGGGTGGCCTGTTCACGGTTCATCATAAAAATCGTCTGCAGCACCGCAACCACGAAATCCATAGGCGTGTAGTCGTCGTTGTGCAGCACAACCTTGAACATCGGGGGCGGCTTGAGTTTGCTTTTCTTTGCCTCCAGTACGATATCTTCGCGTTGCCGTGTAGCCATTGCCTAGTGTAAAGCGCTTTCCATCTTCTGCCTATAATGTATGCCGATTGCCCGTATCCTTTCAAGTGCACCCCAAAAATATTTTTCCCAAACGCTTGACTTAGGCACTGGAATTAGCGTAAAAGGCAAATTCGGATGTTTGGCTTCAAGTTAGCTGCAGTACCGGTTAAACCGTTTGCGGTCTTGATTCTCAAACAGCGTTCGGGTTTGAGCCCGTTAATTTTTTTCAAGGAAGCAATATGGCAACTGGTACAGTTAAGTGGTTTAACGATTCAAAAGGCTATGGGTTTATTACTCCTGATGATGGCAGCGAAGATTTGTTTGCGCATTTCTCCGCGATCAACATGAACGGGTTTAAGACCTTGAAAGAAGGGCAGAAAGTCTCCTTTGAAGTGACCCAAGGACCAAAAGGCAAGCAAGCATCCAATATACAGACCACGTCCTAATAATTTTGTGCCCGGCAAGGATTGCGCCGCGGTACCTTCAAATGCAAAGCCCGCCAGATTGGCGGGCTTTTTTATTTCCAGTTTCAGTTTTTAGTGGCTTTGGTGGCTCATATGCTCGACCAAGGCCTGGCCGAATCCCGAGCAGGAAACCTGGGTGGCGTCAGTCATGAGCCTTGCGAAATCATAAGTCACGGTCTTCGCCTTAATGGTATCTTCCATCGCCTGAATAATGAGGTCGGCGGCCTCGAACCAGGCCATATGCCGCAGCATCATCTCCGCGGAAAGAATCAGTGAGCCCGGGTTGACATAATCCTTGCCGGCGTATTTGGGCGCAGTGCCATGGGTTGCCTCGAACATCGCCACCGAATCGCTCATGTTGGCACCTGGTGCTATGCCGATACCCCCGACCTGCGCGGCCAGCGCGTCTGAGATGTAGTCACCGTTGAGATTCAGGGTCGCAATCACGTCGTAATCCTCGGGGCGCAGCAGGATTTGCTGCAAGAAGGCGTCGGCGATCACGTCTTTGATGACGATGCCCCCGGTCGCGAGCTTCATCCACGGTCCGCCATCCAGTTCGGTCGCACCGAATTCGCGCAGCGCCAATTCATAACCCCAGTTCTTGAACGCGCCTTCGGTATATTTCATGATGTTGCCCTTGTGCACCAGGGTCACCGATTTGCGGTGGTTGTCGAGAGCGTATTGTATCGCCTTGCGCACCAGCCGCTCGGTGCCTTCGCGCGACACCGGCTTGATGCCGATGCCCGATGTCTGTGGGAAGCGGATCTTGGTCACTCCCATGTCCTTGATCAGGAAGTCGATCACTTTCTTCGCCTTCTCTGATCCCGCTTCCCACTCAATGCCGGCGTAGATGTCCTCGGAGTTCTCGCGAAAAATCACCATGTCGGTTTTCTCGGGGTGCAGCAGAGGGCTCGGCACGCCCTTGAAATAGCGCACTGGGCGCAAGCAGACGTAAAGATCCAGTTGTTGGCGCAGCGCCACGTTGATGGAGCGGATTCCACCGCCCACAGGAGTAGTCAGCGGGCCCTTGATAGACACCACGTATTTGCGCGCCGCTTCCAGGGTTTCGTCCGGCAGCCACATGTCCTTGCCGTAGATCTTGGTGGACTTTTCGCCGGCGTAGGTCTCCATCCATACAATTTTGCGCTGGCCGCCATAGGCTTCCTCCACAGCGGCATCCACGACCTTGCGCATCACCGGCGTGATATCCACACCAATGCCGTCGCCCTCAATAAACGGGATGATCGGATGGTACGGAACGCTTAAGGATTTATCTTCATTGACGCGAATGATTTCGCCTTCAGCCGGCACCTTGATATGCTTGTACATGTGGAGCTTTCGTCAAGAAGAAGTGGTTAAGGTTTTCGACAAGTCTTATATCTTATATAATACATTATTTTAGCGTCCTGCCCAACTGTTTATTCTAACCATTAGGTAGACTAAACATGAATTTCAAAAACCGTTATTTTGATCAAATTTTCAGTCAGTCTGGAAAAATAATACCGTTTTTTGCTCTGCACAATAAAACCTTTATTCACTACCTGAAATACCCCACATGATTGCGACATTATAATTTAATATTATTGATTAATAATATATTACTAAACACTGCTGCAACGCAGATATCAATTACACATTTTTTAAATTACCGTGCTATACTTCACGCAACATCACGAAACGCTCGCCCAAGCCACGGGCGGCGTAAATTTGGGCTGATGTTAAGCACATCAACAGCCCTTCAGGTTTGCCAGACCCGATCTCTGGCTACCCGTGAAACGAATTGTCGACGGGGTTTTGCCCGCGCGCAATTTTTTTCAACAAGCTGGTTTATTGTTATGACCTACTTACACGACAAGGACAGCGGGTCATACTACCGGCATGATGGGAGTTGGGGTACGCACCGTTCGCAACTAAATTTCCCGGCCTGTCTATCAAATTTTTAGTTAGGGAAAACCACATGAGCAATGATCTGGAAATAGCACGAATCAAAAAAGAATGGGCTGAAAACCCGCGTTGGAAAGGCATTAAGCGCACCTACACGGCCGAAGATGTGGAGCGCCTGCGTGGCACCGTGCACATCGAACATACGCTCGCCAAGCGCGGCGCGGAAAAGCTGTGGAAACTGGTCAACGAACAGCCTTATGTGAACGCGCTCGGCGCACTCACCGGCAATCAGGCCATGCAGCAGGTAAAGGCCGGTCTGAAAGCCGTCTATTTATCCGGCTGGCAGGTGGCAGCGGACGCCAACCTTGCGGGCCAGATGTATCCCGATCAATCCCTCTATCCAGTGGACAGTGTGCCCGCGGTGGTAAAGACTATCAACAATACCTTCATGCGCGCTGATCAACTGCATCACGCCGAAGGCAAGGACAACATCGACTGGTTTGCGCCGATTGTCGCCGACGCCGAAGCGGGTTTCGGCGGCGTGCTAAACGCGTTTGAATTGATGAAAGCCATGATCGAAGCAGGCGCCGCAGGCGTGCACTACGAAGACCAGCTGGCCTCGGCCAAGAAATGCGGCCACATGGGCGGCAAGGTTCTGGTGCCTACTCAGGAAGCCGTGCAGAAACTGATCGCAGCGCGATTGGCCGCCGATATGTCGGGTGTGCCAACCCTGCTGTTCGCGCGCACCGACGCAGAAGGGGCGAACCTGCTTACCTCCGATGTTGACGCGAATGACAAGCCATTTATCACCGGGGAACGCACTTCCGAGGGCTTCTACCTTGTAAAAAACGGGCTGGAGCAGGCGGTCTCCCGCGGCCTTGCCTACGCACCGTATGCCGACCTGTTATGGTGCGAAACCGGCATTCCCGATCTGGAATTCGCCATGAAGTTCGCCGAAGCTATCCACAAGCAGTATCCGAACAAGCTGCTGGCCTATAACTGCTCGCCGTCGTTTAACTGGAAGAAAAATCTGGACGATGCCACCATCGCCCGCTTCCAGCGCGAACTCGGCGCCATGGGCTACAAGTTCCAGTTCATCACCCTGGCGGGCTTTCATGCGCTCAACTACAGCATGTTCGAGCTGGCACACGGCTATATGCAGCATGGCATGGCAGCGTTCGTTGAGATGCAACAGAAGGAATTCGCCGCGGCCGAGAGGGGTTTCACCGCGGTCAAGCATCAACGCGAAGTCGGAACCGGTTACTTCGATCAGGTCACTCAGGTAATCCACAGCGGCGAGTCGTCGGTGACTGCGCTTACCGGGTCCACCGAAGAAGCGCAGTTCGGCTAAAACCCGTCTCAAGAAACGTCGTGCCCCCACGTGCGGGCGGCTTCCGTGCTGCGTTTTTTTATGGTGAACCTGTTGCGTTAAAAGCTTTCAAAACTACAACTAAAGGAGAATATCGATGGGCCACCTCCATGCCCACACGGAAGGCATTGCCGTTCTCGGCAAAATCACCACCGAATTTGCACAAGTCCTCACGCCTCAAGCCTTGGATTTTGTGGCCAAGTTGATACGCAAATTTGAAAGCCGGCGCCATGAACTGATGCAGGCGCGCGTTGCCCGCCAGGCGGAATTCGATGCAGGCAAGCGTCCGGATTTTCTGCTACAGACTAAACACATCCGGGAAGGCGCCTGGATGGTCGCGCCGGCACCGCGCGACCTGCAGGACCGCCGCGTGGAAATCACCGGGCCGGTTGAGCGCAAGATGATTATCAACGCGTTGAATTCCGGCGCCAACGTATTCATGGCGGACTTCGAGGATTCTTGCAGCCCCACTTGGGAAAATATCATCCAGGGACAGATCAACCTGCGCGATGCGGTTCGCCGCACCATCAGTTACAATTCAACCGGAGGCAAGCAATATAAACTCAACAACAGGACTGCCACTCTCATGGTGCGGCCTCGCGGCTGGCATCTGCCGGAAAATCATGTGCAGGTTGACGGCCAGCCTGTTTCCGGCGCAATTTTCGATTTCGCGCTCTACTTTTTTCACAACGTCAAAGAGCTGCTGGCCCGCAACACCGGCGCGTACTTCTACCTACCAAAAATAGAAAGCCATCTGGAAGCGCGGTTGTGGAACGACATTTTCAACCTGGCGCAGGACGAGCTGAGTATTCCTCGCGGCAGCATCAAGGCCACAGTGCTGATTGAAACCGTACTTGCCGCCTTTGAGATGGAGGAAATTCTTTACGAACTGCGAGAGCACTCGGCCGGGCTCAATGCCGGACGCTGGGATTACATCTTCAGCTGCATCAAGAAATTCCGCAATGATCCGAACTTCATCCTTGCTGACCGCAGCCACGTTACCATGACCAGCCCCTTCATGCGCGCGTACGCATTACTGCTGATCAAGACTTGCCACATGCACGGCGCCCACGCCATTGGCGGCATGGCGGCGCAAATTCCTATCAAGAGTGACGCCGCAGCAAACGAGGCCGCGCTGGCAAAGGTGCGCGCGGATAAGGACCGGGAAGCGACCGATGGTTACGACGGCGCGTGGGTCGCGCATCCCAAGCTGGTAACGGTGGCGAAAGCGTCGTTCGATGCGCTGATGCCTACGCCCAGTCAGATTCACAAGAACCGCGACGATGTCACAGTGAAGGCTGCCGATCTCCTCGCCTTTGGCCCGGAAAAGCCGATCACCGAACATGGCTTGCGCATGAACATCAATGTAGGCCTGCAATACCTGGGTTCCTGGCTCGCCGGGGTCGGCTGCGTGCCAATCTACAATCTCATGGAAGACACTGCAACAGCCGAAATTGCCCGCTCCCAGATCTGGCAATGGATCAGGAATCCAAAAGGCGTGCTGGAAGACGGGCGCAAAGTCACCAAGGAACTGTTCCGCGAGTTTCTGCAGCAGGAACTCGCGAAAATCCGGCAAGAGCTCGGGGAGAAACAATTCAACCAGGGCGGGCGCTATGAAGAAGCCGCAGAGATTTTCGATGAAATCACCACCAACAATGATTTTATCGAGTTTATCACCACGCCCGGATACGCCCGCCTCAAATAACTTGTCAAACCGGGTGTAAGCTCACACGTTGTCAGCGGGGACACGTTAGCCGGATTCCTTTCTGATACTAAAAAGCAGGGCAAATGTCCTGCCTTTTTTATTTGCGGTTTCCCGTCGGCTTTTGAGTTCCCCTTAGAAAAGATAGAATTCCGTTTTGATCCCGGAAAACACGGCATGATTTGGAAACCGACTGTAACGGTAGCCGCGGTGGTGGAGCAGGACGGCAAGTTCCTGCTGGTCGAGGAGCACACGGATGAAGGCGCGGTATTAAACCAGCCGGCGGGACATCTGGAAGCTGAGGAAACCCTGCTTGAAGGCGTGGTGCGCGAAACCCTGGAAGAAACAGCATATCATTTCCAGCCCGAGTTTTTGCTCGGCGTTTATCGCTGGCGCAATCCGGGCAACCGAATCACTTACCTGCGTTTTGCCTTTGCCGGACGTGCCGTGGGTTTCGATGGGCAGTGCAAGCTGGATCACGGGATTATCCGCGCCGCCTGGATGAGCGAAGCGGAAATCCGCGAACAAGCGCACCGCCACCGCAGCCCGCTGGTGCTGCGCTGCGTGCAGGATTATCTTGCAGGCAAGCGTTACCCGCTGGACATCCTTATCCATTACGATTGAGCGTATGCGCAGAATTATTTTCTTGTTGTTCCTTGCTTATTGCGTGCCCGCGCAAGCCGAAGAAGTAAAGATCTGCTACAACTATGGCTGCGCAGCGAACGCTACTGTGACATTCAACGAGCAGCAACTAGGAAACGTGGCTGTACTGTTCAGGGGCTCCCTTAATGCGGCGGAGGAGCGCGAGGCAATAGCCCAAGCGGTGGGCATGCTCGCACGCTATGCCGGGGAACAAAGTCCGGTCTTTCGCGACAAAGGCAGGGATAACGATGGAAGTGTCGATGGCCGCATGGATTCCGCGGATCACTCAATCAACACCACGGCTTACCTGAGAGTTCTTGAAAAGCGCGGTTTGTTCAAACTTCACCGCGTGCAGAGCCGTGTGGTGCGCGGCGCCACCAAAGCACATTGGGCAGCGCGCATTACGGAAATCCGCACTCATCAGGATTTCGTAGTGGATTCCTGGTTCTTCGAAAACGGCCATCCCGCAGTGATTTTCCCCCTCGATGAGTGGTTGAAAGGCGCCAAACCTGATGGCTAAAAAGCGCGTCATCGTCGGCATGTCAGGCGGAGTGGATTCATCGGTCACTGCCTTGCTGCTGAAGCAGCAAGGCTTCGATGTGCTCGGCCTTTTCATGAAAAACTGGGAAGATGACGACACCGACGAATACTGTTCTTCCAGGCAGGATTTAGTCGATGCGGTTGCTGTAGCCGACCGCATCGGGATAGACATAGAAACGGTTAATTTTTCAGCCGAGTACAAGGAACGGGTATTCAGCGATTTTCTCAACGAATACCGCGCCGGTCGCACCCCGAATCCGGATGTGCTGTGCAATGCTGAAATTAAATTCAAGGCGTTTCTCGACCACGCCCTGCAACTAGGTGCGGACATTATTGCCACAGGGCATTACGCCCAGGTGCGGGAAACGGACGGGATGTTCCAGCTGCTGAAGGCAGAAGACGGCACCAAGGATCAAAGTTATTTTCTGTACCGCCTGAACCAAGCACAGCTTTCAAAGACGCTTTTCCCCCTCGGCAAGCTGTACAAGCGCGAAGTCAGGGAAATCGCAAAACGCCAGGGACTGCCCATCCACGACAAGAAAGACAGCACCGGCATTTGTTTTATCGGCGAGCGCCCATTCCGCGAATTCCTGAACCGCTATCTCCCGAAAGACCCCGGTGCGATAAAAACTCCTGATGGCGAAGTGGTGGGCGAGCATATGGGTCTCATGTACTACACCATAGGCCAGCGCCAAGGTTTGAACATAGGCGGCAAAGGCGAAGCATGGTATGTCGCAACCAAGGACATGGCGCGCAATGTACTTGTGGTAGTGCAGGGGCACGATCACCCTGCGCTATTCCACCAGAAACTCACCTGCACCCGTTTAAGCTGGGTGAGCGGACGGGCACCGCATTGCAACTGGGTGTACTGCGCGAAAACCCGCTATCGGCAGGCCGACGCTGCGTGCAGCATCACGCAGGTAGACGAACACAGTTGCCACATCGAGTTTGCCGAGCCGCAATGGGCGGTTACCCCCGGGCAATCAGTGGTAATTTACGAGAGCAAGGTATGCCTTGGCGGTGGGATTATCGAGGCTTGAGCGCTTACGCGGCAGGCGGCACCGTATCTTTAAACGATGCACGCTGCATGAGTTTGGCGAAGAGTTTTTCCAGATTGGGGGAGGAAGCGCGCCAATCGATTTCAGGCAAGCGCAAATCGAGAAAACCCAGCGCACTACCTACCGCGATGTCGGAAAGATTATAAGCATCGCCCGAACACCAGTTCTTTTCGCCGAGCTCGTGCGAGACGGCTTTGAGCCCGCTGTCAATCTTGCCGCGCTGACGGGCAATCCAATCCTTGCTTTGCAGCTTCGCGGGACGTCTCGTTTCGATAACGATGGCGGCTGCCGCATCGGAAATGCCGTCCGCCAAGGCTTCCCAACGCTTGATTAGGGTGCGTTCTCGATTGCCCTCGGGAATCAGCCGGCCCAAGGGGGTAACGGTATCCAGGTATTCAACGATCACCCGCGAATCAAACAGGCTGGTGCCCTCATCCATGAGCAATACCGGCACCTTGCCGAGCGGGTTGTATTCCGGCACCTTGCTGTCTTCATTCCAGGGAAGGTCCACTTGCATCTCGTAATCAATGCGCTTCTCGGCCAGCACCACGCGCACTTTGCGCACATACGGGCTGGTCAGCGATCCAATCAATTTCATAGGGTTCCCAATAAAAGTAATCGTGCGTTTATTATAACATTCCCGTCTCGCCGGACGTGGCGCGGTTGCAGAGTTTACTGGGCTTTTTTGAGCGCGCTTGAAACCAGCAGGCGAAGTTGTGGAATCACTTTTCTCTCGAACCACGGATTGCTTTTGAGCCAGCCCCGGTTGCGCGGGCTGGGGTGCGGCAGCGGCAGAAATTCCGGCAGATACTCCTGGTAAGCACGCACGGTTTCGGTGACCGAGGATTTCATCCTGTCGCCCAGGTAATAGGCCTGGGCGTAACTTCCAACCAGAAGAGTAAGCCTGATGCGCGGCAGCGCAGCGCGCAGTTTGGGATGCCACAGCGGCGCACATTCGGGCCGCGGCGGCAGATCGCCATTTTCCCCCGTGCCCGGATAACAAAACCCGGTGGGAATGATGGCAATGCGGCGGGTATCATAGAACTGAGCGCGCTCAAGCTTAAGCCATTCGCGCAAGCTGTCACCCGATGGATCGTTCCAGGGAATCCCGGTTTCATGCACTATGCGCCCCGGCGCCTGCCCCACAATCATCAGCGTGGCGGTCTCGGCGGCAAGCAGTATCGGCTTGGGCGGATTGGGCAGATGCGCTGCGCACACCCTGCAAGCGCGGACTTCCCGCAACAAGCTGGAAAATCTCCTTGAATTTGGCCCAAGCGTCCGCATATTTTACCTGTGATAAAATGCGCTAGCTGAGTAAAGGTACAAAATGAAACCATTGATTGCACTCTCTCCACTCGACGGGCGCTACCATAATAAAGTCGAAGCCTTGCGCAAGTATTTCAGCGAGTATGCGCTGATCCGCCATCGCATCCAGGTGGAAATCGAATGGCTGAAGGCCTTAAGCCGCGAGCAGGCGATTTCCGAAGTACCGCCGTTTTCCGATGCCACCCTGAAACAGCTTGATGCGCTGGCGGCCAACTTTTCCGAGGCCGACGCCGAAGCGGTAAAAGCCATCGAGTCACGCATCAACCATGATATCAAAGCCATTGAGTACTGGCTGAGAGAGCATCTCTCGGGCAACCCGGAAATCGTCAAGGTTTCCGAATTCATCCATTTTGCCTGCACTTCGGAAGACATCAACAACCTGTCCTATGCGCTGATGCTGAAAAGCGCGCGCCAACAGGTGATGCTGCCCACGCTCAAAGAAATCATCAGCACGCTCACCGAGCTTGCGCACCAACATGCGGCGACTCCCATGCTGGCTCACACACACGGCCAGCCCGCCTCCTCCACCACTTTGGGCAAAGAGCTCGCCAATGTCGTCTACCGCCTGCGCCGGGCCGAGCAACGCGTCGCCGCAGTGAGGCTCCTTGGCAAAATCAACGGCGCGGTGGGAAACTACAACGCGCACCTCGCCGCCTACCCCGATTTCGACTGGGAAAAATTCGCGCAAGCTTTTGTCAAGAACCTCGGCTTTGAATTCAACCCCTACACCATACAAATCGAGCCGCACGATTACATGGCGGAACTGTTCGACGCATTTGCCGGAGCCAACAACATCCTGCTTGATCTCGACCGCGATATGTGGGGCTACATCGCTCTGGGTTATTTCAAGCAAAGAGCCAATGAAAAGGAAGTCGGCTCCTCCACCATGCCGCACAAGGTAAACCCGATTGATTTCGAAAACTCCGAAGGTAATCTCGGGCTCGCCAATGCGCTGTTGCGGCATTTGAGCGACAAGCTGCCGGTGTCGCGCTGGCAGCGCGATCTCAGCGACTCCACGGTATTGCGCAATATCGGGGTGGCACTGGGCTATACCCTGCTCGGCTGCGATTCCTGCCTCAAGGGCTTGCACAAACTGGAAGCCAATCCGCAACGCCTGATGCAGGATTTGGAACAGAATTGGGAAGTGCTGGCGGAACCCATACAAACGGTGATGCGCCGCTACGGGGTGGCCAATTCCTACGAACAACTGAAACAGCTTACGCGGGGAAAAAACGGCATCACGCGCGAAACACTGCACAGTTTCATCAGTAGCCTGGCGATTCCGGCAAACGAAAAAAAACGGCTGCTGCAACTGACGCCCTGGGGATATATCGGCAAAGCGGTCGAACTCGCAAAGAGAATTTAGCGAGACTTAGCGCGCCCGGCTGCGCAGATATCCAACCACGCCCGGTAGTATAGAAACAAAAATAATCAGAATAATAAACACGGTCAGATTTTGTTTCACCAGCGGAACATTGCCGAAGTAGAAACCTCCGAACACGAAAAAGCTGATCCAGAACACACTCCCGCCCAGACTGTACAGCACAAAGCGCAGATAGCGCATGCGCCCGATTCCCGCAACGAAAGGCGCAAAAGTGCGGATGATAGGAATAAAGCGCGCCACCAGGATGGTCTTGCCCCCGTGTTTTTCGTAAAAACGCTGAGTTTTTTCAAGATAGCTGCGGTTGAAGAAACGCGATTGCTCTTTGCGTAACACCTTGGGGCCGAGGTAACGGCCAATCCAGTAATTGGAGTTGTCGCCTGAAAATGACGCAGCCATGAGCAATACCGCAACTCCCTGCACGTTAAGCACGCCTGTCGCCGCCAATGTTCCGGTTACAAAAAGTAATGAGTCCCCCGGCAGAAATGGTGTCACCACCAAGCCGGTTTCGCAATAAATAATCAGGAACAGAATCAGGTAAACCCAGCCGCCGTGGCTCTGCAAAAGCGACAGCAGATGCTGATCAAGGTGGGTCAGCAGGTCAAAAAAGCTGGAAATGAATTCCACGTCGGGCGCGCTGTTACGGAGTTCCCACCGCAGCTTGCTTTTCCGGCTTGATGAAATCCTCGCGCGTTACGCCGAGCCACATCACGATGGGACTCGCCACCAGCACCGAGGAATATATGCCGAAGAGAATTCCGATGGTAAGCGCCAGCGCAAAATAATGCAGCGTTTCGCCGCCGAAAAACAGCATCGAGGTCACCATCAGCTGGGTGCAACCGTGGGTGATGATGGTGCGCGACGTGGTGCGGGTAATGGCGTTGTTGATGATCTCCGGTGTGCTCGCCCTGCGCATCTTGCGGAAGTTTTCGCGTATCCGGTCAAATACCACCACCGACTCGTTCACCGAATAGCCGAGAATCGCCAGCACCGCTGCCAGCACAGAGAGCGAAAATTCCCATTGGAAAAAGGAAAAGAAGCCGAGGATGATGACCACGTCGTGCAGGTTGGCAATGATTGCGGCGAGCCCGAATTTCCACTCGAAGCGCAGCCAAAGATAGAGCACGATGCCGATGGAGACCAGCAGCAGCGCCAGCGAGCCGTTTTCCACCAGCTCTTTGCCGACCTGAGGTCCCACGAATTCCACCCGCCGCATCTGCACTGTTTTATCCTCCTGACGCAGCGCTTCCAGCACCTGATCGCTCAGCTTGGCGCTGGTTATGCCGGCTTTGACGGGCAGCCTGATCAACACATCGCGCGAGGTGCCGAAATTCTGCACGCTGGCGTCACCAAAACCCAGCTTTCCCAGGGACTCGCGGATTTTGTGAATGTCCGCCGTCTGCGTGTAATTGACTTCCATCACCGTGCCGCCGGTAAAATCCACGCCGAAGTTGAGCCCTTTAGTCGCCAGAAACACCACCGCCAGGATGAACGTGATGAGGGAAATCACGTTGAATACCAGCGCGTGGCGCATGAACGGGATGTCATGTTTGATTCTGAAAAATTCCACGGTTATTTCCTGGCTCAGCCTTTGTTTTCAGCCGCCGGGCGCCACACCTGGCCGACAGAAAGTTTCTCCAGCTTGCGGCGGCTGCCGTAAATCAGATTGACCATGCTGCGCGAGACCATCACTGCGCTGAACATCGAGGTCAATATGCCCAGGCACAGCACCACTGCAAAACCGCGCACCGGCCCCGAGCCGAACATGAACAGCGCAATGCCGGCGATCAGCGTGGTGATGTTGGAGTCGAGAATGGTGCCGAAAGCGCGTTCATAGCCGGCGTGGATCGCCGCCTGCGGCGTGGTGCCGCTGCGGAGTTCTTCGCGGACGCGCTCGTTGATCAGCACGTTGGCGTCAATTGCCATGCCCACGGTGAGCGCAATGCCCGCCATGCCGGGTAGGGTGAGCGTCGCTTGCAGCATGGAAAGCAGCGCCACCAGAAACAGTACGTTGACAGCCAGCGCCACCACCGAAATCAAACCAAACAGCAGATAATACGCAATCATGAAAATGGCGATGGCGGAAAAACCAATCCACGTGGAATGAAAGCCGCGCTTGATATTGTCGGCGCCGAGGCTCGGCCCCACGGTGCGCTCCTCGATGATTTCCATGGGCGCAGCCAGCGCGCCTGCGCGCAGCAGCAAAGCGATATCGCGCGCTTCCTCTACGTTCATGCGGCCGCCGCTGATCTGTACTCTGCCTCCGCCGATCTCGGCGCGAATGACCGGCGCAGTCACCACTTCCGCCTTGCCTTTTTCAATGAGCAAAATCGCCATACGTTTGCCGACATTTTCGCGGGTGACCAGCTGAAAAATGCGCGCGCCGGCGCCATCCAGCGTGATATGCACCGCGGGCTCCCCGGTCTGCCCGTCGTAGCCGGGCTGGGCATCGCTGATGCGCTCGCCCGTCAGCACCACATTCTTTTTCACCAGCACCGGAATGCCATTCCTCTCCTTGTAAAGCTCGGTGCCCACGGGAAGTTGTCCCTGCGCCGCCGCTTGCAGCGAAGCCGGATCCGAGTGCTCTTCATCCACCATGCGCACTTCCAGAGTCGCGGTGCGCCCAAGAATGTCCTTTGCCTTTGCCGTATCCTGCACGCCCGGCAGTTGCACCACCACGCGGTCGGCGCCTTGCTGCTGGATAATCGGCTCGGCAACCCCGAGTTCATTTACGCGGTTGCGCAGTGTGGTGACGTTCTGCTGCAGCGAGAATTCCTGAACCCTGGTCTGCGCCGGCGGTGTGAGCGTGGCAGTGAGCTTCGGTTCGCCGTCGTCCACTTCTTTCAGTGCCAAATCGGGAAAGCTCTTGCTGATTTCGGCCAGGCCCTTAATGCGGGATTCGACGTCCCTGAATTTGACCGTGACCGCCTGCCCATCGCGGCTCACGCCGGAGTAGGGAATTTTTTTCTCGCGCAGGTTGCTGCGGATATCATTGGTATAGCGTTCCGCCGCCTTGTCGAGCGCGGCTTTCATGTCCACCTGCAGCAGGAAATACACGCCGCCGCGCAAGTCCAGCCCCAGGTACATGGGAAGCGCGCTGATGTTGGAGAGCCATTGCGGGGAACTCGACAGCAGGTTAAGCGCAATCACATAGTCATCGCCCAACTGCGATTGCAGCACATCCTTGGCTTTAAGTTGAATATCGGTGTCGGCGAAGCGTACTTTAATGGTGTTGACGTCGAGAAAGGCGCCTTGTATGGGAACTTTCGCTTTGGCGAGCGCCTCTTGCACTCGCTGCAACAGGCCAGTATCCACTTTCAGCGCTGATTTGGCCGGAAGAATCTGCACCGCGGGAACTTCGCCGAACAGATTGGGCAGTGTATAGATTAATCCCAGCAGCAGCGCAACACCAATAAGGATGTATTTCCAGAGCGGGTAGCGGTTCATCGCTAATTGGCGTTCTTGATGCTGCCCTTGGGCAGCAACGTCTGAATCGCCGCCTTCTGCACTTGAATTTCCACGCTCTCGGCCACTTGCAGAGTCACATAGTTGTCGCCGACCTTGATGACCCTGCCCAGCACCCCGCCGCCGGTGATGACTTCGTCACCCTTTTGCAGCGACTCCGTCATCGTCTTGTGTTCCTTGCCGCGCTTCATTTGCGGCCGGATCATCAGGAAATACAGCAGCACAAACAGCAACACCAGGGGCATCAACCCGATCCAGTCCATCCCTTGCTGCGCAGGCGCCGCGGTTTGGGCAAAAGCTTCGCTCATCAGCACGTTCACCCCCTGGACTCAAATAAAGGCGCTATTTTAGCACGCTGTGGCGCGCTTGCTTGAACTCCTCCACAAAATCGGCAAAGCGGCCGGCTGAGATGGCACTGCGCAGCCCGCGCATCAATTCCAGGTAGTAATACAGATTGTGGATGGTGTTAAGTCGTGCCCCGAGAATTTCATTGACCCGCTGCAAGTGATGCAAATAAGCACGGGTGAAGTGCTTGCAGGTGTAACAGCTGCAGTTCTCATCAAGAGGCCGCACATCGTCGCGGTATTGAGCGTTCCTCAACTTGATCGTGCCGTGCCGGGTGAAAATCCAGCCGTTCCTGGCATTGCGCGTCGGCAGCACACAATCGAACATGTCCATTCCCTGCTCCACCGCGTTGACAATATCCTCCGGCGTGCCCACTCCCATCAAATAGCGCGGCCTGTCCTGCGGCAATTGCGGGGCGATATGCTTGAGAACGCGCTGCATGTCGCGTTTGGGCTCGCCCACCGACAGCCCGCCGATGGCGTAACCATCAAATCCGATATCAACCAAACCCCGCAGCGATTCCTCGCGCAAGTGTTCGTGCATGCCGCCTTGAACGATGCCGAACAATGCGTTGCGATTGCTTTCATGCGCGCGCTTCGAGCGCTCCGCCCAGCGTAAAGACAATTCCATGGACTTAAGTGCTTCCTTCTCATTCGCGGGATAAGGCGTGCATTCATCGAATACCATCACGATGTCTGCGTTGAGCACGCGCTGGATACGCATGGACTCTTCAGGCGAGAGAAAACAGGCGTCGCCGTTGATCGGCGACTGGAATTGCACGCCCTCTTCACTCACCTTGCGCAACTTGCCGAGGCTGAACACTTGATACCCGCCGGAATCGGTGAGTAGCGGTCCGTCCCAGGCCATGAAGCGGTGCAGGCCGCCATGCGCTTGTATGACTTCCAACCCTGGGCGCAGCCACAAATGAAAGGTGTTACCGAGCACGATTTCGGCACCGATATGCTTCAGCTCGGCAGGACTTAGAGCTTTCACCGTGCCGTAAGTGCCGACCGGCATGAACGTGGGCGTTGCCACTGTGCCGTGAGCAAGCGTAAGCGTCCCGCAACGCGCGAAGTGGTCTTGGGCTTTTAACTCAAATTTCACTCAACAAACCCTTTCTCACCGCAGAGACGCTGGGACGCAGAAAAATACAAAATCAAATAGACAGGATTTACAGGATTACGCAGGATTAACAAGATTCAATCCTGTAAATCTTGTAAAAATCCCGTTAATCATGTCCATTAAGGTTTTCCTCGGCGTCCTCCGCGGTTAATCCTGTCTTTCAATCAACATGGCATCGCCATAGCTGAAAAAGCGGTAGCGGCTTTCCACCGCGTGGCGATAAGCACGGCGTATGTTTTCCATTCTGCCAAAAGCCGAAACCAGCATAAGGAGCGTGGAGCGCGGCAAATGGAAATTGGTAAGGAGCCGTTCCACAATTTTGAATCGGTATCCGGGAGTGATAAAAATATCCGTCTCGCCGCATCCGGCCTGCAATTTTCCTTTTGTTGCCGCCGCTTCCAGTGCGCGCAGGCTGGTGCTTCCCACTGCCACGACGCATCCGCCTATCCGTTTCGCCATTTCAATCATGGATACCGTCTCGGCGGGAAGGTTGTACCACTCGCTGTGCATTTTATGTTCGGCGGTATTTTCCACGCACACCGGCTGGAAGGTTCCTGCGCCCACATGCAAGGTAACAAAAGCTATCCTCACACGCTGCTTGCGCAGATTGTCGAGCATTGCCGGGTCAAAATGCAAACCCGCGGTGGGTGCCGCTATCGCGCCCGGTTCACGCGCAT
>DATDGC010000008.1:0-6344 GCA_036522275.1 Burkholderiales bacterium
ACGACAGGTTGCTGGTAATGAAAACGCGCGACGCGGAAATGACCAAGTACGCCGCGAACGCGATGCTGGCAACAAGAATTTCCTTCATGAACGAAATGGCAGTGCTTTGCGAACGCATCGGTGCCAATGTGGAAAACGTTAGAAAAGGCATCGGGGCCGATACGCGCATTGGCTACTCCTTCATCTATCCCGGCTGCGGGTATGGCGGGTCCTGCTTTCCGAAGGACGTAAGGGCATTGGTGCACATGGGCGAGGAAAACGGCGTGCCCATGATTATCATGGAGACGGTCGATCGGAGAAACGACAGCCAGAAGCGCAGGCTGTTTGAAAAAGTCATTAATCGTTTCGGGCCTGAGTTGAAAGGACACGACTTCTGCATCTGGGGACTTTCATTCAAGCCTCAAACGGACGACATACGCGAAGCGCCGTCTCTCGTACTGGTAAAGCTGTTAATCGAAGCTGGAGCGCGCGTTGTCGCGTTCGATCCGGTCGCCGCAAACAATTTCCGCTGCGCAGTACCGCAGGACTGGCTGCAACAAGGCAGACTGGTCCTGGTCGACGATCAATACGAAGCCCTGCGCGGGGCCAGTGCGCTGTTGCTGGTGACCGAATGGAGACAATTCAGGGATCCCGAGCTTTCCCGAATGAAGCAGTTGCTTAAAAAGCAGGTAATATTTGACGGACGCAACCAATATGATCCGGAAGTGCTTCATGCCCAGGGGTTCGAATATCATAGTATCGGTCGATAGCTGGCGCCACGTAACCCATTACTCATAACTCGTCACTCATTACCATGAAAGGTATCATTCTTGCTGGCGGTTCAGGCACCCGCCTCTACCCCGCGACCATCGCGGTCTCCAAGCAGCTGCTGCCGATCCACGACAAGCCGATGATCTACTATCCACTCAGCACGCTGATGCTGGCGGGTATTCGCGACATCCTCATCATCTCCACTCCGCAGGACACACCGCGCTTCCAGCAATTGCTGGGGGACGGTCGTAAGTGGGGCCTGAATTTTTCGTATTCCGTGCAGCCTTCACCCGATGGGCTGGCGCAGGCATTCATCATCGGCCGCGACTTCGTGGCCAAGGAGAATTCGGCCCTCGTTCTTGGCGACAATATTTTTTACGGCCATGAATTCGCGAACGATCTCAAGGCGGCGGCCGCTCGCAAGGAGGGCGCCACGGTGTTCGCTTATCCGGTGCAGGACCCGGCGCGCTACGGCGTAGTCGAATTCGACGCGCAGGGCCGCGCCATCAGCCTGGAAGAAAAGCCCAAGCAACCGAAATCACGCTACGCCGTCACCGGACTCTATTTCTACGACAACCGCGTGCTTGATATCGCTGCGGCACTGAAGCCCTCGGCGCGCGGCGAACTGGAGATCAGCGACGTCAATCGCGCTTATCTGGAGCGTGGGGCGCTCGAAGTGCGAGTGATGGGGCGGGGCCATGCCTGGCTCGATACCGGCACCCACGAGTCGCTGACCGAGGCCTCGCTGTTTATCGCCACTATCGAGAAACGGCAGGGGCTCAAAATTGCCTGTCCCGAGGAGATTGCGTGGCGCATGGGCTGGATCGGCGATGCCGATCTCGAACGGCTGGCCCAGTCATTAGCCAAGAGCAGCTATGGGCAGTATCTTCACGAGTTGTTGCGCGGGAAGGTGTTTTGAGCATGCAAGTCATTCAAACTCCGCTGGCGGGCATGCTTATCCTGGAGCCCAAGGTGTTCGGCGATGCGCGCGGGTTCTTCTTCGAGAGCTTCAACGCGCGGCGCTTCGCGGAACTCACCGGGATCAACGCGCCGTTCGTGCAGGATAACCATTCGCGCTCGGCCAAAGACGTGCTGCGCGGCCTGCATTACCAGATCCGCCAGCCGCAGGGCAAGCTGGTGCGGGTAATCGCTGGCGAGGTGTTCGACGTGGCCGTGGATATCCGGCGTTCGTCGCCAACATTCGGCAAATGGATCGGAAACAAGCTGTCCTGCGAGAATAAACTCATGATGTGGATTCCACCGGGATTTGCCCACGGGTTTCTGACGCTCTCCGAAGCGGCTGAAATCCTGTACAAAACTACTGATTATTACGCGCCCGAATACGAGAGGTGCATCATCTGGAATGACCCGCAGTTAAATATCCGGTGGCCACTCAATGCGAAGCCTCAACTCTCCGCCAAGGATGCGCAGGGCGTGCCGCTTGCTGCGGCCGAAGCGTTTCCTTAAAAGCTGGCGAATGGTAAATGGTGAACAGTAAATGGTAAGACCACACCAGAAGCTGGATGCATGGCAGGAAAGCACCGGGCTATATAGGAGCGTCAAGATATGAGAGATCCTTGGCAATTTGCGATTCACGATTCACTTTTCACCATTCACTGATGCTTCGCATCCTCCTCACTGGTTCGTCCGGCCAGGTTGGCTGGGAGCTTACCCGGACGCTGATGCCCTTGGGCCGGGTCGTGACCCCCGGGAAAAATCAGTTCAATCTGGCGCAACCGGAATCGCTCGGCGCGTTCGTCAATACGATGCAGCCAGACGTGATTGTTAATGCTGCTGCCTACACCGCGGTGGACAAGGCCGAGCAGGAGCCCGATCTGGCGTTTGCAGTTAACGCCGCAGCTCCAAGCGAATTAGCCAAGGCGGCACGCCGCCACAACGCGTTGTTGGTGCATTACTCAACGGATTATGTGTTCGATGGCAAGAAACCTGGAGCCTATTCGGAAGAGAATGTACCCAATCCCATCAGCGCCTACGGCCGCAGCAAACTGGCCGGCGACGAGGCTGTCCGTGCTTCCGGCGCCGACCATTTGATCTTTCGCACAAGCTGGGTGTTTGCTGCCCGCGGCAAAAACTTCCTCACGACTATCCTGCGGATGGCCGGCGAGCGTGATGAATTGCGGGTCGTGGCGGACCAGTTTGGTGCGCCCACTTGGGCGCGGCTGGTCGCAGAAGTAACGGCATTGGCGCTGCAGCAGGAACTCACTCGTCGGAAAAGCAGCCTATTTAAAAGTGGCACCTTCAATCTCACGGCCGCGGGCGAGACCAGTTGGCACGAATTCGCCAGTGCCATTATTACGGCTGCCCGCGAGCGCGGTGCGACGTTGAAATGCCGCAAGGTGGTTCCCATCACGAGCGCCGAATATCCGCTGCCTGCCGCGCGGCCGGCCAATTCGCGACTCTCCGGAGCCAAGCTCGCACGGCATTACGGACTGGAAATGCCGGAATGGGAATCGTGCATGCATCACTGTTTGGAAGAACTCTTGCCCGCTTGAAATATTTACTCAAGCCATGAACCAAGCAATCCTTGTCACCGGCGGTACGGGCTACATCGGCTCCCACACTGTGGTCGAACTGATGGCAGCGAGCCGCGATGTTTTCATCATCGACAACCTTTGCAACAATAAAGCTTCGGCAAATAAATAGGGTCAGTGTGAGCTGACCCTATTTATTATTATTTATTATTGTCAAATGATGCGTGCTTGTTTCTTTCTTTTTCCTTCCGTTATCGCAAACCGCTACGCCGCACGACGGAACGGTTCGACGGCCGGACGCGGTTTTTGCGATGCCTGCCACAAATCCCATTTTGATTGTCCGGCGAGCCACGATTCCGGTGTCGTGTTAGTCAACAAACCGATCCGGATGGCCATATCGGCTGAAATCGCTGAACGACCGTTGAGAACGCGAGACAACTGGACGCGAGACACACCGAGGCGCCGTGCGACTTCCTCGATCGTCATCCCGTCTGGCAGGAATTCTCGAAGCACCTCGCCCGGGTGCGGGGGGTTATACATGCGTGCCATGACTGCCTCCTAGTGATAGTCCTGGTAGTTGACCAGGATCGCATCCTTACCGTCAAAGGTGAAGGTAAGACGCCAGTTTCCATCGACCCACACAGACCAATGGCCTTTTAGGTCTCCTTTGAGCGCGTGAAGTTTCCAACCTGGCGCATCCATATCCGTCGCCTTTGTCACATCATCCAGGCGGGACAGCATCAATCGCAGACGACGCTCATGCTGAGCCTGAATGCCGGACTTGGAGCCTTTCTCAAAAAATCGTTGCAGCCCCTTGTGCCGGAAGTTTTTGATCATAAGCTCATCGTAGCATGTAACGCTACGCTTTACAAGCATTTCAAGCTAACTGGTCGAAACGATCTCCAACGGTGATGGCCCCTACGGTTCTCTCGAGATGGGATTTCTGCCGGTCTCCGGCCTGGCCTCGAAGGCCGGCGCGACCTACCTGAATCCCCGCGCACCGGAATTCAAGCTGGACTTTCTGACCACGCTGCATCGCAAAGGCGGGCAGTCTTTACTGTTGCTGGCGGGTTCGATTCCCGGGGTCTGGATCGGCGCTCATTTCAACGCGCGGACTCCCGAGGTCATTTTGCGTAACACGATTGCCGCGGTGCTGGCTGTCGTGGGCTTGAAGATGCTAGGCTGATCTAGCAGTTTGTTGAAAAACGCAGAAAGTGTCATTGCGAGGAGCTAAAGGCGACGAAGCAATCTCGTAACTCATTGATTTCAGGAAGTGCGAGATTGCTTTGCTTCGCTCGCAATGACGACATCAGGTGTTTTTCAACAAACTGCTAATTACGTAAATCCCGATGATGTGGTGCCCGATGTATTTCTTGCACATATCGCAGGCTGGAATTTGTTTTCCGGCAACGTGTCGTGCCGGTTATCGTAGTATTCTCGGAAAGTGCTTTCAATGATTCTGATTACCGGCGGTACTGGCTACATCGGCTCCCACACGGTGGTCGAACTGATGGCAGCGGGCCGCGATGTTTTCATCATCGACAACCTTTGCAACAGTAAAGCTTCGGTGCTGGATCGCATCGAGCATATCGTCGGCCGCCGGCCAGGGTTCGCGCAAATCGACGTTCGCGATCGACCTGCCCTGCGGCGGTTTTTTGCCGACCATCGCTTCGATGCCGTGATCCATTTCGCGGGCCTCAAGGCGGTCGGCGAGTCGGTGGAACGGCCGCTCGCTTATTACGATAACAACGTCTCGGGCAGCATCGCGCTCGTCGAGTGCATGATGGAGGCCAAGGTAAAAACGATTGTATTTTCATCTTCGGCCTGCGTGTATGGCGAACCTAAAGCGGTGCCGATTCGCGAGGATTTTCCGTTGTCGCCGAGCAACCCCTACGGGCGCACCAAGCTGATGATCGAGGAGATCCTGCGCGACGCGGCAAGGACCGATACCGCATGGCGCGTTGCGCTCCTGCGTTATTTCAATCCGGTCGGGGCCCATCCCTCCGGGAACATCGGGGAAGATCCGAACGGCATACCGAATAATCTGATGCCCTACATCGCGCAGGTGGCGGCGGGAAAACTGAAGGAACTGCCGGTATACGGCAACGATTACCCGACGCCGGACGGCACCGGTGTGCGCGATTATATTCACGTCGTCGATCTCGCCCGCGGTCATCTGGCAGCTCTTAATGCGATAAACGATCTCTCCGGCGTGCTGACGGTCAACCTCGGTACCGGGCGCGGTTACAGCGTGCTCGAGATGGTGCGGGCGTTTGCCACAGCGAGCGGCAAGGAAGTGCCTTACCGCATCGTTGCTCGCCGCCCCGGGGACATCGCCCAGTGCTATGCCGACCCTACGCTCGCCCGCAAAACACTCGGCTGGCATGCTGAGCTTGGCATCGACGCGATGTGCGCCGACACCTGGCGCTGGCAGCGGTGGTCGGCAGAGAATCTCCAGGACTAACCACAGATAAACGCCGATCAAGTCGAACAAAGTCCAGACGAAAACCTACCCCTCGATCAAGCCACCGATGGACACCGATGAACGCCGATTAAGACTGGACCAGATTACGGAAAAAATCATTGGCTGCGTACACCAAGTCAGCAACATTCTTGGGCCGGGATTCCTTGAAAAGGTTTACGAAAATGCGCTAGCGGTGGAGCTGGGGCTAGTCGGCTTGCGGGTTACTCAGCAACAAAGGATTGAAGTTCATTATAGAGAAATTCTGGTTGGGGATTTTGTCGCTAACCTTCTTGTCGAGGAATGCGTCATCGTCGAGATCAAAGCGGTCAAAGCCTTCGAAAATATCCACACAGCACAGTGTGTGAACTACCTCAAGGCAACAAGCCTGCAAGTGTGCTTATTAGTTAACTTCGGGGCGCCGAAGGCTACGGTTAAGCGGATAGTGTACGGATTCTGAACGCCACATATGGCCAGAATTTGGTTCGACGGGGGCTAAACCGAATCTTTCTGTGTTTTTTTCAGTTTCTAATTTAATATCGGCGTCTATCGGCGTCCATCGGCGGCAAAATGTTTATTGATTTCGAGGAACCCGCATGAACCTGCAACCCGTCATCCTATGCGGTGGCTCGGGCACCCGC
>DATDGC010000009.1:0-42262 GCA_036522275.1 Burkholderiales bacterium
GCATGGGCTATTCGACGCGCCTCGCTTCGCGCCCTGCACCCGATAAGCCGCCGTCGCGGCCACGGGGGACTTAATCAGAGGCTCCTCATGGATGTTGTAAAATCACCATCTACGTTCAAGAGGAATCGCATTCATGGCTGACAGACAATTCGGTTTCGGCACTTTGTGCCTCCACGCCGGCCAACTGCCGGACCCCACTACTGGCTCACGCGCGGTGCCGATTTACCAGACCACGTCCTATGTTTTCGACAGTCCGGATCACGCGGCGAGTCTGTTCAATCTACAAACTTTCGGCAACGTCTATACGCGGCTGATGAATCCCACTACCGCGGTGTTCGAGGAGCGCATGGCGGCATTGGAAGGTGGGCGCGCGGGGCTGGCTCTGGCTACAGGTATGGCGGCACAGATGACCGCGCTCTTCACCCTGCTTGAGCAAGGAGACGAGCTGGTTTCCGCAAGCACTTTATACGGCGGCACCTATTCGCAGTTCGAAGTGAGCTTCAGAAAACTCGGCATCAACACCAAGTTCGTCAATCCCGACGACCCGCAGAATTTCAAAAAAGCGCTCAGCAAAAAAACCAAAGCGATTTACGCTGAGACCATCGGCAATCCGCTGATGAATGTGCTCGATATCGAACCGGTCGCGGCAATTGCCAAGGATGCAGGCATTCCGCTGATCATAGACAATACATTTCCCTCTCCCTATTTATGCCGGCCAATCGAGCATGGCGCCGACATCGTGGTGCATTCCGCGACCAAATACATCGGCGGGCACGGCACCACCATGGGCGGAGTGATTGTCGAATCCGGCAAATTTCCCTGGGACAACGGCAATTTCCCGGGAATGATGGAGCCTTCGCGCGGTTATCATGGCGTGCGCTTTCACGAGACCTTCGGCGACTTTGGCTACACCATGAAGGCGCGCATGGAAACGCTGCGCACTTTCGGCCCGGCGCTTTCTCCCTTCAATGCTTTCCTGTTGTTGCAAGGGCTGGAAACCTTGCATCTCAGAATGGAACGACACTGTGAAAACGCGCTGGTGGTGGCAAAATTCTTGAAAGACCACCCGCTGGTCAGCTGGGTGAATTATCCCGGACTGCCGGACAATAAATATTACGACTTGGTGAAAAAATATCTGCCGAAAGGCGCAAGCGGCATTCTCACTTTCGGCATCAAGGGCGGCGAACAAGCCGGAATTAAATTCATCCAGGCGGTGGAATTTCTAAGCCATCTCGCCAACGTCGGTGACGCCAAGACCCTGGTGATTCACCCCGCTTCCACCACTCACCGCCAGCTTTCGGAAGAAGAGCAAATCCTAGCCGGTGTCACCCCCGACATGGTGCGCATTTCCGTCGGACTGGAAGATATTGACGACATTCTGTGGGACATAGACCAGGCGTTGCAAAAATCGCAGCATTAGGAACCTCTGATTAGGTCCTCCGCGAATTGCGTTGCGGGCAAAATGCGGATGGATGCAAGGCGCGCGACGAAGGTCGTAGCCGGGACTACGATGCCGAGGAGCGCAACGACGCAGACACCGCATTTTGCCGCAACCAGGAGGGACAGCTGCCGCGACACGGTCAGCGAAGCTGAAGGAACCTCTGATTAAGTCCATCGCGTGCGCGACGGTGTGCAATCCGAGTGCAGGGCGAGGCGTGAGGAGTGCCGTTTGGTAAAGGCCAAACCAGCGACGAACAACGAAGCCATGTGCACGGATGGTCCCGTCCCATATGGGTTGCGGCGACCAGACGGCCATCTGCGGCGTTGCTCTGGCTTGCGTTATGGCTTGATAGCGCTGCGCCCTCGCGCCTAGCATCTGGCCGTCTCTCGCCCGCAACGCGCATTGCGCGGGACTTAATCAGAGGTTCCTTAAGTGCGGGAGCGGCAGCATGAGCGCCCCGTTTTTACGGTGTTTCTTGCGGCATCTTGCGCCCCTTCCCGCACCACGCTTCGCGAGACCGAGTTCGGGGCGCTTTTCGGGCGATCTGCTTTGTCGCTCGGCTTGCGAAGGGGGTCAACCATTCGCTGCACCGCGCTTCGCGCATCTCATCCCGAAAAGCCAGCGTCGCGCCCTCGTGGGACTTAATCAGAGGTTCCTTAGCTTGAGATGCGGCCACACCCAGCCGCGCAATAGCAGCACGCAAAGCGCGGCCATGCCACTGGCAAAGAAAAATGCCATTGCCGCGCTTTGATATTGCCAAATCCCCCCGAAAACCAGGCCGGCGGGAATCGCAGTCAATCCCAGTATCAAATAATACCAGCCAAACGCCGTACCGCGCTCGCCCGTGTTGGAGAAATCGCTGACCAATGCGCGCTCCGCGCCTTCGCTCAAACCCATGAACAGTCCATACACAATAGTCACCGCCCACAGGGCCAAGTTCCCGGTGACTTTGCCGAGCAGCAGAAAACTCAGCGCAAAGGCAGTCCAACTCACCAGCATCAGCATACCGCGCCCCAACTTGTCGGCGAGCCTGCCGCCCCAAGTCGAGGTTGCTGTTTTGGCAAGATTCAACGCAGCCCACAGCAACAGCAATTCGACCACGCTGATGTGCAATTGAAAACCGAACAACAGGATGAAAGTTTCAGAAGCACGGGCAAAAGTAAACAATCCCAGCACCACTAGATAGCGCCGCATGGGTAATGACAGGCCACGCCAGGAAAGCGGGGCAAGTTCCACAGGTGGTTGTACCGCAGGAACAGGTTTTTCCTTGACCCCCAGCAGCAGGAACAATACTGCAATGAATCCCGGAACTGCGGAAAGCAAAATCACCTGCGGCAGAGTGAGCGCGGAATAGGCAAGCACCGCAGCGGCAGCAAGGCTTCCCGCCACCGCTCCACCGTTATCCAGCGCGCGGTGAAACCCAAACGCATAACCGCGCATCTCGGGCGGCGTGGCATCCACCACCATCGCATCGCGCGGCGCGCTGCGCACGCCTTTGCCGACCCGATCCAAACTGCGCAATACCAGTACCAGCGGCCAGCTACCTGCCAGCCCAAGCAGCGGCCGCGCCAGATTGGATAGTGTGTAGCCAAACAGTGTCAGCCCCTTGCGTCTGCTGTTCAAGCGGTCTGAATGGCGCCCCGACCACAGCTTCAAAAAACTTGCCATGGCATCGGCAACGCCTTCGATTAAGCCAAGCGCGACGGGGCCGGCAGCAAGTACCGTGGCCAGCAAGATTGGAATCAACGGTATGACAATGTCTGAGGCAAAGTCGTTGAAGAAACTGACCAAGCCGAGAATGACTACGGTGCGCGGCAATCGCTGCTGCAAATTTTTCCTTTGCAATTGACAAGCAAGTGTAAGCATTGTAAGCCAAACGCCCTGCTCCGGATGTTATCGGCGGTTTTTTCTTTTTCCCTTCAGGCATAATCTAGCGTTATGGAAACAACGAACGCGAGCGATTCCAAGCCGCTCCTGATCTATGACGGCGATTGCGGATTCTGCACTTACTGGGCGCGCTATTGGCAAAAGCTCACTCAGGACCGGGTGAGTTACGAACCCTACCAGCAAGCTGCTACTCGCTTTCCACAAATCCCTCTCGCCGAATTCCAGCGTGCAGTCCAATACATCGCGCCCGATGGAAATATCGCCAGCGCCGCAGAAGCCAGTTTTCTTACCTTAAGTCATGCCCGCGGCAAGAGCATCTGGCTCGCCCTTTACCGAAATCTTCCCGGTTTTGCGGCAATCACCGAGCGAGCTTACGCCTTTATCGCCTCGCATCGCCCGGCTTTTCACCGCTTGAGCCTGTGGCTGTGGGGGCGTGATTACGTGCCGCCGCGCTTCGAACTGGTTTCCTGGTTTTTCCTGCGCACCATCGGGCTTATCTATCTCGCCGCGTTTGTTTCCTTTGGCGTGCAGGCATTGGGACTGATCGGCAGCCACGGCATCCTGCCGCTTCCCGAACTTATCGGCGCCATCCAACGCCAATTCGGTGTGGGGCGTTATTGGCTGTTTCTGATGGTGTTCTGGTTGGGCTCAGGCGATTCCGCCATACAAGTTACATGCTGGGCGGGGGCGGCGCTGTCGTTGCTCCTGGTATTCAACGTCCTGCCGCGCTTGAGTCTGCTTTTGCTTTATGCGCTTTATCTCTCGCTGTTTTATGCCGGCCAGGATTTCATGACCTTTCAGTGGGATCTGCTTTTGCTTGAAGCCGGATTTCTTGCGCTTCTGTTGAGCTTCGCTTCAAGACTTGGCATCTGGCTGCTGCGCTGGCTGCTGTTCCGCTTCATGTTTCTTTCGGGTGCGGTAAAGCTCCTGAGCGGCGATTCCACCTGGGCGGGCTTTTCAGCGCTCTCTTACCACTTTCAAACCCAGCCGCTGCCCACCCCACTCGCTTGGTATGCCCATCAGCTTCCGCCAAGCGTGCTCACTATCGTCACAGGCATGATTTTTTTCATCGAGCTGGTACTGCCGTTCCTGATTTTCTGCCCAAGGCGGTTGCGCTTTGTTGCGGCATTCGGTTTTCTGCTGCTGCAGATCAGCATTTTTCTTACCGGCAATTACAATTTTTTCAATCTCCTCACCATGGCCTTATGCCTGGTGCTGTTTGACGATGCGGCGCTTCTCAAGGTTCTTCCGCAACGTCTGACCCGCCTGCCACAACAGCGCACCCAAGGTATTGAGCCGCGAAAAGTCGCATCTTTCGTTGCCGGTTCGCTTGCACTGTTGATTGTGTTTGTGAGCAGCGTGCAATTTCATTCAACATTCAGCGGCCGCGCGCCCGCCCTGGCCAAATGGATCGACTATGGCGTTGCACCGTTGCGCATCGTCAACACTTATGGTTTGTTCGCGGTGATGACCACGGAGCGGCCGGAAATCATCATCGAAGGCTCGGACGACGGTATCCATTGGAAAGAATACCCATTTAAGTACAAGCCGGGCGACGTGAAGCGGCGACCATCGTGGAATATCCCGCACCAACCGCGGCTCGATTGGCAGATGTGGTTTGCCGCGCTGGGAACACCAGACAGGAACCCCTGGTTTTCGCGCTTGTTGCAGCGACTTTTGGAAAATTCCCCTGAAGTAATTGCGCTGCTCGAGACCAATCCTTTCCCCGACAAACCGCCCGCTTATGTACGCGCGCTGCTCTATGACTACCAGTATGCAAGCAGCAAAGAAAAGGAAAGCAAAGGGATCTGGTGGGAGCGGCGACTGATGGGGCTTTACTATCCCGCGGTGAAATTAAGGCAAAACAGCTCGAACGGCCGTGAAGCCCCTTCCAATATCAGGAAAGAATGATGCGGCCATGACAGCCTTAAACCTCAACCGTCGTTCCTGGCGCGCAGGCAGCGCGCTTCGCCCTCAACCGCTTTCGGATAAATGATAAGCGATGGCAATATAGGCTAGAATGCGCGCGTCGCCCCGATAGCTCAGTGGATAGAGCAGCCCCCTCCTAAGGGGCAGGTCGCACGTTCGATTCGTGTTCGGGGCGCCAACCACACGGGTCACGCCAATATAAAATGATGAATTTCCCTTTTACGAACTTGCAGAAAAAAACGTTCCTTTTAGCTTTATTATTCACGGTCCTGGCTCGTCTACTTACACTTGGCGCCTACCCGCTGTTCGATACTACAGAAGCACGGTACGCTGAGATAGCCAGAAAAATGGTTGAAACCGGCAATTGGGTAACTCCCCAAATAAGTTATGGCGTGCCGTTCTGGGGCAAACCTCCTTTATCGACTTGGCTTGCTGCCGGTTCCATTAATTTTTTTGGGGTTAACGAAATCGCCGCTCGATTGCCGTCCTTCATGCTGGCGTTTTTAATCGGCTGGTTGATCTATTACCTGGCTCTCAAGCAACGTGGTTGTAATTACGCCCTAATGGGTGTGCTCGTACTAGCCACTACAGCATTATTCTTCATTATGGCCGGACAAGTTATGCCAGATCAGGCACTGGCTCTGGGTACCACGCTTTCGATGGTCGCTTTCTGGCGAGCGTTAGCCGAAACCGGACCAACCGGACGAACCTGGGGCTATTTATTTTTTGCTGGCCTGGGTGTAGGTATTTTGGCTAAGGGTCTGGTAGCCATCGTTCTGATACTGCTTCCCATTGGTACCTGGATATTCTTGTACAAAAAATGGCGTACTCCATTTAATCGCCTACCTTGGATCCTGGGGACACTTTTGATGCTGGCTATTGCCTTGCCCTGGTACTTATTGGCCGAAATGCGCACACCCGGCTTTCTTGAATATTTTATTGTAGGCGAGCACTGGGGTCGGTTTACACAAAGTGGATGGCATGGTGATCTATATGGTTCTGCGCACGTTCATCCGTACGGTATGATCTGGTTATATTGGGTTGCAGCAGCGTTCCCTTGGTCGCTTATTTTTATCGTTCTCTTGGTTAAGCGTATCTTGCCATTTGAGCAGCCATATATTGCTATAGTCAAAGACGAGTGGCTCACTTATCTTTTACTCTGGGCAGTTATGCCATTAATTTTCTTCACGTTCACCGCGAATATTTTGCTGACCTACGTGCTACCAAGTTTGCCAGCATTTGCCCTGTTAATGACAGAAGCTCTGCAGCGGACTACGCGGCGAGGAACTACCGCTAATACCGCTTTGGATAGCGTAAGGCTAACAATTATCTGTATTGCAACACCATTGATCGCGATTTTAATCCTCATCTTTGTCGTTCCCAATGCAGCCCCATACAAATCTCAAAAAGACCTCGTGGCTCGGTACAAGATATTGCGATCCGATTCATCAAGCCGACTTATTTATTTGGTCCACAGACCTTATTCGGCAGAATTCTATTCGCAGGGTAAAGCTGAAAATATTGCGGATCTAAACAAGGCCGCGATGTTTATTTCTGAAGCAAAGGAAAGTTTTTTCGCTGCGAGAGAAGAGGACCTTAAACGCATGCCACCCACAGTGCTGATGCAATTAGAACCGATAGGCAGATTTGGTCATTACGAATTATTGCGCAAGCACTCGAGATAAACGCGTCTCTGGCCCAATCGGAATGTGGTAAAAACGTAGAACGCTTAGCGATTGTCAGCGAGTGTCGGGGAGTTAGGGGGGCACGTTGTATTCAGCGCGACGCTGATTGTCACAGAAGAAAGTTATTCCACCAAAGATTTCAGGGCGCGGCACGGAAAGCTCCCGGATGCATTCCGGCAAACCATTCGCCGGTTGGGTTAGCAACGACGCCTTGTTGGTACCACGGATCCATTTCTACATTGCGCGGTTCTAGCTGTTCTGCGTGCACACTGCGTGTGGTGGCCCGCTTAATCAGCTCAGGCCAGATTTTCTCCGGCTCCATTTCGAAGATTACGCCCGCGTCCGCGGGCACGACATACCAATCGCCGCGCTTAATCTCACTTTGCAATTGTCCCCGCCCCCAGCCAGAATGTCCGGCGTAAACTTTTAAATGCCCGGGGGGTTGCGGGCTGGCCAGCAATTCCTGGAGCAGGTCGCGACTTAGGCTCAGGTAAACGTCGTCCATCATGTGCAGGGTCCACCGGGGCTGTTCGTTGGTACGAAACATGAATACCAGTGACCGAGGATAAACCGGTCCGCCGATATAAACGCTGTTATTGCTTTCTTTCAAAACCGGATCATCAGGAAACAACTTGCCCAGGGAAATGTCGGTCGGTCGGTTGACAATCACACCTATCGCTCCATCTGGAATAGGCCTGACCAGCACCACTGTCTCCCGGAAATTGGGATCCAGTATCTCCCTTTTTGCTACCAGAAATATGCTATCCGTTTTCTCGGCTGTTTCGGCCAATGCCGGCAAAGCCCACAGCAGCAGAGTGAAAGCTTGCAAGAAAGCGTAAATATATCTGTAGCTCATATTCTTAACCTGATCTCTTAAACGCGCCATCGTGCCAAAACCGGTGGACAGCTGTGCAACAACTGCGTCACTTCCGACACAAACAGCCCTCCTGCTTCATCTCATAACTCATTGATTAGCCAAGAATGGATTGTTGGCACCGTTCTTGCTGGTTTATTTTTGCAAGCGTGTTGTTTATCGCTTGCTCATTCTCCTTTATAAAATTTCGGGCGTGTCTCTCACGCCCATTTTTTTGAGGGCGCAAGTATGGATCATGAGGTCTCCTCCATATGCTCATTTTCCTTCCTTTTAGGGCGCGCTCCGCGCCCTTTTTCTTTGACCGCGTAACGCTTAATCCTTTTTCTTTTTCGAAGCGTCTGCCGATTTGGCTTGAGCGCTCATGAAATCGGCAAGCTGCTTGAAGTAATCAATCCCTTCCGGAAACGTGAATGGCGGGACCATCGAAGACGGCTGCTGAAACGAACGCGTGAACCAATCCGCGAGATTTGCCCCGCCCTGCTGCGCGGCGCCGAACTGGGTAAAAGCCTGCATCAGGTTGGCATAAGTGCCGCCGATGCGGCTCATCTCCCGCGCCATCCCCATGAACAATTCCACTTCCCCGCCTCCAATCATATTGTTTATTTTTTGGATCAGCTCGCGCCGCTGTTCCCACGACTCGCTGCCATTGGCGAGAAAGGTACGAAGTTCCTTGAGCAGGCCTGCAACTTCCGGGCTCAATTCAGGCATTTTTTCTCCTCAAGATTATTCATAAACCAAGAATAGCCTGAACTGGAGTGCATTGCCAGCACCCACTATGCGTTTTTCTGTAATGAAAATGTTATTTGCTAAATCGGGAGAAGTTTGCGGCTGCTTTTTTTGTAAGTTCCAATCTGTGACCCGTTCGGTTGACATTGCGGCGCAATGAGTGCTACAAAGGAACCTCTGATTAAGTCCCGCGTGAGCCGCGTTGCCAGCGAAATGAGGATGATGGCAAGACGCGAGGCACAGCGAATAGCACGTTCTTATTCGCAAGCCGAGCAACGAAGCCAGCGCCACATTTCGCCGCAACCCAAAGGGACGGGGTTTTCCGTGCGACAGACTTTGTTGCTCGTCGCTGGTGTGCAGTAAGCACACATCGCTTCTCACTTCGCGTCTGACGCCCGGAAAACCAACCGTCGCGGCCACGTGCGACTTAACCAGAGGTTCCCGAACCACTGCTTGGGAAAATCATGGAAAGACGGGAATTTATCAAAATCTGTGCCGCCGGCGCAGCGATGGCCGCCGGCAATACCTTTGCCTTAACTAACACCGAACCCCGATTTTATTCCCGCGCGCGGCTGGTCGATTACGACGGCCGCGCCGTCAAAGCTTCCGGGCTGCAAATCAAGCAAAACTATATCTTTCATTATCCTTTCCAGGGTACGCCGTGCTTCCTGTTGAATCTCGGTAAGCCCACTACGAGCGAGGCGATGCTGCTCACCGCTGATGGCAAAAGTTATCACTGGAAAGGCGGGGTGGGCGCAAACCATTCCATTGTCGCCTATTCCGCAATCTGCGCCCACCGCCTTGCCTACCCCACTAAGCAAATCAGCTTTATTAGCTTCCGCGGCGACGTCAGCTCAAATGTCGGGAAGACCGACGTGATTCACTGCTGTGCCGAGCACAGCGAATACGATCCTGCTCAAGGCGCAAAAGTGGTTTCAGGTCCGGCACCACAGCCGCTTGCGGCAATCATCCTTGAGCACGACAAGAAAAGCGACGAGCTTTACGCGCTCGGCACGCTGGGCGGTGAACTGTTCAACGATTTCTTTTCCAAGTACGACTTCAAGCTGGCTTTGGAGTATGGCTCCAATAAAGCGCAGAAACCGGTAACCGGCGATGTTATCGTCACCGAGTTGACAAACTTTTGCCAACAGCAAGTCAGGTGCTAGACTATATCGCTTCGCAGTTTAATAACTAAACAGCAAAGGAGATGATAATGAGAATTTTGCTTGCAGCTTTATCTTGCTTACTGATTATTGCGGGCTGCGCCGGGCTGGGCGGCAAAACCACCTCCGCCACCGCAAACCTGCAGCCCACCAAGGGCAATAAGGTTTGGGGCACCGTCACCTTTACCCAGAAAGGCGACAAAGTACTGGTGGTGGCGAACGTGAACAGCCTGACCCCGGGCGTGCACGGTTTTCACGTTCACGAAAAAGGCGATTGCAGCGCGTCCGACGGAATGAGCGCCGGAGGGCATTTCAATCCCGCCGGCAAGCCCCATGGCGCTCCGGACAGCGCAGAACACCATGGCGGCGACTTGGGCAATCTAACCGCCGATAATTCAGGCAACGCCACGCTCTCAATTGAAGTGGGTGGCATCACCCTGGATCAGTCGGCCAACAGCATTGTCGGCAAAGGCGTGATCGTGCACGCCAATCCGGATGACCTGAAATCGCAGCCCGCAGGAAATGCCGGGCCCAGGGTGGCTTGCGGCGTGATCCGCCTCGTTGAGCAGACGAAATCCGGTTATTAAAGCAGCAGTATCCGAAGCTATGCCGGGCAGGAAATCATCGCTTAAAATGAGGCGATGATTCCTTGGCTTACCTCCGATCTCTCCTTTCCACCGCCGGAGCTTGCACTCATCGAGCCTAACGGCTTGCTTGCCCTGGGCGGCGATTTATCCTGTAAGCGCCTGATCCAAGCCTATTCGAAAGGCATTTTTCCCTGGTTCAACGAAGACGAGCCCATTCTGTGGTGGAGCCCAGACCCGCGCATGGTGTTGTTCCCTGCGGAGCTCAAAATTGTGCGCTCGCTGCGCAAAGCGTTGCAAAAACACGATTACCAGGTTTCCGCCGACCGCTCTTTTGACCAAGTGATTGCGGCTTGTGCCGCGCCGCGCCGCAATCAAGGAGAGACCTGGATCAACCCCGGCATGATCGAGGCCTACCGGGAATTGCATCGCATGGGGCATGCCCATTCGGTGGAAACCTGGATAGACGGCAAGCTCTCAGGGGGACTTTACGGCGTGGCGCTGGGCCGCGCATTTTTCGGGGAGTCCATGTTCTCACGCACAACCGATGCTTCAAAGATCGCTTTCGTGCATCTGGTAAAACAACTGGCACGCTGGCGCTTCGGCATCATTGACTGCCAGATGAAGACCGCGCACCTGGCATCGTTTGGCGCGCGCGAGATTCCGCGCACACAATTTACGCGGACCGTGGAAGAATTGATACACTATAGGGGTATAGAGGGGATGTGGCGGCTCGATCATGACTTACTTGAATGAATTTCCCTTATCGGTATTGCAGTTCTACGCGACTGCGCCGTATCCGTGCAGCTACTTGCCGGGGAAAATGGCGCGCTCGCAAGTGGCGACCCCGAGTCACCTGATTGACACCGCGGTATACAGCGAACTGGTGAGAAGCGGTTTCCGCCGCAGCGGCGCTTTTACTTACCGGCCGCATTGTGACAGCTGCCGCGCCTGTGTTCCGGTGCGCCTCCTCGCCGGTGCTTTTGCCCCCTCGCGCGCGCAGCGCCGCGCCTGGAAACGCCACCAGAATTTGCGTGCGGAATTGCTGGACCTGAAATACAACGCGGAGCATTACGCGCTGTATCTGCGTTACCAGGCAAACCGTCATTCCGGTGGGGGAATGGACCAAGACAGCCGCGAGCAGTATCAGCATTTCCTGTTGCAAAGCAACGTCGAATCGCGCCTGGTGGAATTCCGCGAAGGATCAACATTGCGCGTGGTGAGCATCATAGACCGCCTGCACGATGGCCTGTCATCGGTGTACACCTTTTTCGAGCCCGGTGTACCGGGGGCAAGCTTGGGCACTTATAATGTGCTGTGGCAAATCGAATTGTGCCGCACCCTCGGGCTGCCCTACCTGTACCTTGGCTACTGGATCGCGGAGAGCCGCAAAATGTCCTATAAAGCCAAGTTCCAGCCGATGCAGGGACTGATTAATGACTGCTGGCAGCCGCTGCCCGACCAACTTGCGGCACCATGACGCTCATTGATGACTTTACATTTCCGCATTCACTCCTTTCAACGCATTTTTGAATCCAGCCGGTTTGGCGCGCTCTATCTAGCAGCCGCGATTTATGTGGCCATTTCCGCTACTACGGGTTTGATCTTATCGGTGCTGGCCATCAGACAAGGGCAGATTGAGGCAAGCGCGCTGCTTGCCGTGATACCGATTGGCACGCTCTACGACCTGGTTACCTGCCTTTACCTTTTCGCTCCGTTCGCGTTGTATCTTTTTCTGATACCGCAGAAGCTGTTTAACTCCAAAGCACAGCGGCTGTTCATGACCGTGGTGTTCAGCGCCACGGTATTCGGCTTGATGTATTTGGGTGCGGTGGAATATTACTTTTTTGACGAGTTCAACTCGCGCTTTAATTTTGTCGCCGTCGAATATCTGATTTATCCTCACGAAGTATTCGTGAACATCTGGGAATCCTATCCAGTTGCCCGGGCGCTGCTGGCCATTACCCTTATCACCGCAGTGCTGATGTGGCGCTTATATCCTCGGCTTCGGGCGCGTCATGCAGGGCGCGCATTTTCTATCGCACCAACTGTAGACGGCGCTGATTTGCTGGCTGGTGATGCTGGCCCTGTATGAATTACTGTTGCGGCGCCAGCCGATTCCCGAAAAGGAGGCCGGCTCACAGGCCTTATAAAATTTTTCAGCTGCAACGGAAACGGTTAAAATCACGCCATGCTTTATTCCCTGTTGCGACCCCTGCTGTTCAGGCTTGATGCCGAAACCTCCCATCATTTAACGCTCGCTTCCCTGCATCTTGGTCACGCTATAGGCCTGGGCGGATTTTTCGGTAAGCGGGCCCAAGGCAAGCCCTGCCAAGTCATGGGACTGGATTTTCCCAACCCCGTGGGACTTGCAGCGGGACTGGACAAAAACGGCGAATACATAGACGCGCTCGCCGCGTTGGGTTTCGGTTTCATCGAAGTCGGCACCGTGACGCCCCGCCCTCAGCCGGGAAATCCGCGCCCGCGATTGTTTCGGGTTCCGCAAGCTCAAGCCATCATCAACCGCATGGGATTCAACAATCACGGCGTGGACAGGTTGATAGAAAACATCCACCGTGCGCGCTACAAAGGAATATTGGGAATCAATATCGGCAAGAATGCCGATACACCGATGGAAAACGCAGTAGACGACTACATCGCCTGCCTGCGCAAGGTGTATCCGTTTGCAAGTTATATCGCCATCAATATTTCCTCGCCGAACACGCCGGGCTTGCGCGGGCTGCAGCAAAAACGGGAACTTGACCATTTGCTCGGCGTGCTAAAAGAAGAGCACAAGAAGCTTGCCAAGCTGTTTGGGATACATGTTCCGTTGGCGCTTAAAATCGCCCCCGATCTCGCGCCACAGGAAATCGGGGAGATCGCCGCTGTGCTGCTCGCACACAAGATTGAGGCGGTAATCGCCACCAACACCACGGTTTCGCGCGCTGGAATCGAGGGCTTAAGCCGGGAAAGCGGCGGCGTGAGCGGCGCACCGCTTAATGAAAAATCCACCGCCGTCATCCGTCAGCTGGCAGCAGCGCTGCAAGGGCAGCTGCCTATTATCGGTGTAGGCGGCATCATGAGCGGCACGGATGCACGGGAAAAATTTGAGGCTGGCGCGAGCCTGGTGCAGATTTACAGTGGACTCATTTACCACGGCCCGGAACTGGTTGACGAAATCGTTGCAGCGCTGTAAACCCGGTTTCCGATTTGCGGTCTGATCCGGAACATTTAACCCTTAACCATAAATCATGCTCATCGGTGTTCCCAAGGAAATCAAAGACCACGAGTCCCGCGTCGGTCTCTCTCCCGAGGGCGTGCGCGCGCTTTGCGGCGACGGCCACGAAGTCCAGATCGAAAACGGCGCCGGCGCGCGCGTGGGGTTTCCGGATTCGGCCTATCTCGACGCGGGAGCGCACGTCGTGAGCAACGCCGAAGCCGTGTTCGCCTGCGACATGCTCGTCAAAGTCAAGGAACTGCAACCGGCCGAATTCCAGTGGTTGCGTCAAGGCCAAATCCTCTTCGGTTTCCACCATCTCGCACCAGACAGAGCTTTGCTCGAGCGCATGCTCGCAGCCAAAGTCGCCTGCGTTGCATACGAGACCGTGAGCGACGCGCAAGGAAAGCTGCCCTTGCTCGCACCGATGTCGCAAATCGCAGGCAGGCTCTCGATTCAGGTCGGAGCTTGGGCTTTACAAGTGCCCAACGGCGGGAGCGGCGTGCTGCTCTCAGGAACGGACGGCGTTGCACCGGCAAAAGTTGTCATCATCGGCGCGGGGGTGGTCGGCTCGAATGCGGCGCAAATCGCGCTCGGCTTGGGGGCGCAGGTTAGGGTGCTCGATGTCAGTCGCGAACGCCTTGCGCGCCTCGACCAAACCCACCGCGGCAAATTGCAGACCTGTTTGAACGAGCCTGCGGCGTTAGCTGCGCACATTACAGACACTGATTTGATAGTGGGCGCATCCCAAGTGCCGGGGAAGCGCGCACCCAAGATACTCACCCGCGAATTGCTGCGACAAATGCGGCCAGGCTCGGTTTTGGTGGACGTGGCAATCGACCAGGGCGGGATCGCCGAGACCTCGCGCCCCACTTCGCACTCGAATCCAATTTATCTCGAAGAAGGCGTCGTGCACTACTGCGTGACCAATATTCCCGCGCTTGTAGCGCGCACCGCGACGCTGGCGCTCACCCGTGCCACGCTTCCCTACGTGAAGGCTCTCGCGAATCTCGGATTGAAAAAAGCGCTGTCCGCTGATGCGGGGCTTAAAAACGGCCTGCAAATTCATGCTGGCCATATCACCTACAAAAACCTCGCCGAAGATGTAGGCAAACCTTATGTTTCCCCGGAACAGGCATTGGCTTAGCAACCTGTACGATTTGAATCTTTCCACCATGCATATAATCCAAACATCTATGCATATAACCCCACGGAAGTTGAATGGCTTATCCTAAAAAGCGATAATGCACGCTTTTAAATAGATTCCATCAAGCATCGCATGACTACGCCTCACGAAACAGCGCTTAAGCTGCATCACGGGCTTTCTTTTGAAGATCTCTACCGCCGGGACGGCTTGCTGCGACTCGACGCCGCGTTTCTGAATTTTCTCGGAGAAGCAGACGCCGCGCTGCGCCAACGCATTGAAGTCGGGCGCGCCCACCCCACCGCGCTCGCTAAAAAAGAAGAATCGGAACTGCTGATAGCGCTGAGCCCGCACCTCGATGACTTCGTCGCCGATTTGTTCGGCATTCAGGAAGAAGCAGGCAAACTTTCAGCGCGCCACCATGAGCTTGCTCCTCTATATAGTTGCAAGCGCCTGTTCGTTCAGCGCAAGGCGATGAACAAGGTAAAACCCGAAGAAGCCGCGGCAGTGGACGGTCCCGCAATTGAGAAACAGCTTGCAAAACTTTTCGGCAAACCGTTTTCCGAACTCGCCTTCGCGCAGCACGTCACCGAATGGCAAAAGGATGAAGCAATAAATGCCGACAAGCTGCAACTCGCACTGCTGTATGCCGCATGGGCGGCATTGACGCCGGCGGGACGCGAACGCCACCGCCGTGGCATATTGTTCAAAGCGCCATCCAAACTTAACTATATTCGACTCGTGCCGGTGATCGCGGATGAAAGCACAGGCTACACCGCTTATTCTCTCGGCGAGAAACACTTGCGCCGCCGTCAGGGTTTCGCGCTCACCGATTCCGGCACCGACTTGGTTGGCGCGCTCGATGAAGCCCATTACTGCATCTGGTGCCATGAACAGGGCAACGATTCCTGCTCCATCGGCCTGCGCGAAAAACCGCAGGCCGACGGCAACGCACCGTTCAAGAAAACCGTGTTCGGTGTGACGCTCGCCGGCTGCCCGCTCGAAGAAAAGATTTCCGAGTTCCACAAAGTGAAGACCCAGGGGGAGGTCATCGGGGCGCTGGCGATGATCATAGTGGACAATCCGATGGTCGCAGCCACCGGGCATCGCATCTGCAACGACTGCATGAAGTCCTGCATCTACCAGAAGCAGGACCCGGTTAACATCCCCCAAGCGGAGACGCGCACGCTGAAAGATGTTCTGGAGCTGCCGTGGGGGTTTGAAATTTACAGCCTGCTAAGCCGCTGGAACCCGCTCGATCTGCGGCGTCCCTATCCGAAAGCTCTGACTCATCGCCGCGTGCTTATTGCAGGCATGGGTCCTGCAGGTTTTACTTTGGCGCACCATCTGATGAACGACGGCCATATCGTGGTCGGCATAGACGGATTGAAAATCGAGCCGCTGCCCGCAGAAATTTCAGGCGTGGATGCACACGGCAAACGCGTGCCGTTCAAGCCGATCCGCGACATTGGCGAATTGTACGAATCGCTTGACGACCGGGTGATGGCGGGCTTCGGCGGCGTGGCCGAATACGGCATCACCGTGCGCTGGGATAAGAATTTCCTGAAACTGATCCGCCTGCTCCTGGAGCGCCGCAGCCAGTTCGCGATGTTTGGCGGCGTGCGCTTTGGCGGCACGCTCACGGTTGACGAAGCGTTTGCGCAAGGCTTCGATCATATTACCCTGGCGGCAGGCGCGGGGCGCCCGACGGTGATAGACATGCCGAACGGACTTGCGCGCGGGGTCCGCACCGCTTCCGATTTCCTCATGGCGCTGCAATTGACCGGCGCGGCCAAAGCGGACTCGATTGCCAACATGCAAATTCGGCTGCCGGTGGTGGTAATCGGCGGCGGGTTGACCGCCATAGACACCGCGACTGAATCACTTGCTTATTATCCCTTGCAGGTCGAGAAATTCCTGCTGCGCTATGAGACGCTGGTCACTGAGCGTGGTGTGGGAGCAGTGCGCCGTAACTGGCACCCTGAAGAACGGCATATTGCCGATGAGTTTATCGAGCACGCCCGGGCCATACGTGCCGAGCGCGCAGCCGCTCAGGCCACAGGCCGCACGCCGCGCATTCTGGAATTGCTGCAAAGCTGGGGCGGCGTAACCATCGCTTACCGCAAGCGTCTGATAGACAGCCCTTCGTATACCCTGAACCACGAAGAAGTGGACAAAGCGCTGCAGGAAGGCATCAAATTTGCCGAAGGCTTGAACCCGCTGCGCGTGGAAGTCGATTCATTTGGCGCGGCGTGTGCCATCCGCATGTCGGTCCGGAGCAAAGACGCAGCAGGCCAATGGAACGAAATCAAGCAAGTCGAACTTCCCGCACACACCATTTTGATCGCGGCGGGAACACAGCCTAATACTGTTCTGGCGCGCGAGGATTCAGGAAATTTCAAACTGGACGGCCGCTATTTCCAGGCCTGTGACGAAGATGGCAATCCGGTGAAACCCGAGCATAATATTTCCAAACCAAAGATTGCGAACGTGCTTTTGTCGAAGCGCAGTGACGGGCGCTTTATCAGCTTCTTCGGGGACCTGCATCCTTCATATTACGGCAATATAGTGAAAGCGATGGGCGGGGCAAAGCAAGGCTACCCGGTGGTGAGCCGCGTGCTGGAGCGCGTAAAACCGGCCAACGGTAAAAGCGATGCAGAATTCTTTGCTCACCTCAATAATGAACTGCGTGCCACTGTGCACAAGGTAATCCGTCTTACGCCTAGCATCGTCGAAGTCGTGGTCAAAGCGCCACAAGCTGCGCGCCGCTTCCAACCAGGTCAGTTCTACCGGCTGCAGAATTACGAAACCAACGCGATTAAAGTGGACGGTACGCAACTCACCATGGAAGGCCTGGCGCTCACCGGCGCATGGGTGGATGCCAAGCGCGGATTGATTTCCACCATCGTCCTGGAAATGGGCGGATCAGCGGATTTATGCATGCTGCTCGAACCCGGAGAACCGGTGATTCTGATGGGGCCGACAGGCTCACCCACTGAGATTCCTTCGGATGAGACGGTGATTCTGGCCGGCGGCGGCTTGGGCAATGCGGTGCTTTTCTCTATCGGCCAAGCGTTGCGCCGCGCCGGTTCCAAGGTGCTGTATTTCGCCGGCTACAAGAAAATGATAGACCGTTACAAAGCAGAGGAAATCAAAGCTGCGGCAGATATAGTGGTGTGGTGCTGTGACGAGCATCCAGGTTTTCAACCAGATCGGCCGCAGGACCGCGCTTTTGTCGGCAACATCGTACAGGGCATCACCGCCTACGCCAGAGGCGCGCTGGGCCAACAGCAGATTGCCGTGCACGACGCCGACCGCATTATCGCCATCGGCTCAGACAAGATGATGGCAGCGGTTGCCGAAGAGCGGCATGCGGTGCTCAAACCCTATCTCAAACCGCACCACTTCGCCATCGGCTCCATCAACTCGCCGATGCAATGCATGATGAAGGAAATCTGTTCGCAGTGCCTGCAGCCGCAAGTTAATCCGGAAACCGGCGCGATTACTTACGTGTTCTCCTGCTTCAACCAGGACCAGCCGCTTGACCAAGTGGATTTCGAAGGGCTCTCCGCACGCCTGAACCAGAATTCGCTGCAGGAGAAACTCACTGCGTTGTGGATAGATCGCTGTCTCATACGCTTGCAGCGACGTAAAGCCGCAGCCTAGCAAAACTACTGCGGAGCCGGTCTACTTTGTTGCTAGTCGCTCTAAAGCTCGCCGTACTTCCTTTGTACTGTCTCGCTTTATCGCTCCTCGCGTCGCGTATCCCGGCTTCCTTGTTACGTTTTGCATCAACTTTTTAATCAGAAGTTCCTAATCTATATCTTCGCTGCAATAGGGTAAAATTGCGGCAATGATCGCATTCTCTCCACTCGTTCAACAAATAGACGCGATTCTGCCGCAAACCCAATGCGGTAAATGCGGCTACTGCGGCTGCGAGCCCTACGCCAAAGCAATTGCCGCAGGCGAAGCCGACATCAACCAATGCCCGCCTGGCGGCGAAACGGGAATCCACAAGCTCGCCGCACTCTTAAAGCGCGAGTTCAAGCCGCTCAATCCCCGATTCGGCGTGGATAAGCCGCGAGAAATCGCGGTCATTGAAGAAGAACTGTGCATAGGCTGCACGCTGTGCATCGAAGCCTGTCCGGTGGATGCGATTATCGGCGCCTCCAAGCAAATGCACACGGTAATCTCCGCCGACTGTACCGGCTGTGAATTGTGTGTTCCACCCTGTCCGGTAGATTGCATCCATATGCGTCCCGTCTCACAGCCACTGTGGTCGCAGCAGGATGCCGATGCAGCGCGCGAGCGCTTCGATTTGCGCAATTCACGCTTGCAACGCGAACAACAGGAAAAAGAACAAAGACTCGCGCAAAAAGCCCATGCCCCGGCACAAGACCAGAAAAAAGCTGCGATCCAGGCCGCGCTGGAGCGCGCAAGAATGCGCAGAATATCCTCGCAGAAATGAATGCAGCCAAGCGTCAGGAGATTTTTTCCCGGCTGAAAGCCGCCAATCCTCGCCCCGCCACCGAACTGGCATACCGCAGCCCTTTTGAACTGCTGATTGCGGTGGTGCTCTCGGCTCAAGCAACCGACAAGAGCGTGAACCTCGCCACTCAAAAATTGTTTGCGGCAGCTAACACACCACAACAGATTCTCGCCTTGGGAAAAACAGGCTTGCAAAACTACATCAAAAGCATTGGCCTCTACCGCACCAAGGCTAAAAACATCCTCGCCACCTGCAAACTGCTGCTTGATCAACATGGCGGAAAAGTGCCGTGTAACCGCGAGGCGCTGGAAAAACTGTCCGGCGTGGGTAGAAAAACTGCGAATGTGATTCTCAACACCGCGTTTGGCGAGCCGACCATCGCAGTGGACACGCATATCTTTCGCGTCGCCAACCGCACCGCTATAGCAATTGGGAAAGACGTGCTGGAAGTGGAGCAGAAGCTATTAAAATTTGTTCCTGAAGAATTCCACCGCGATGCCCATCATTGGCTGATTCTTCATGGGCGCTATGTGTGCAAGGCGCGCAAGCCCGATTGCCCGCTATGCCTGATTCGTGATTTGTGCGAATACCCTAAGAAAACGGTGAGGCGTGAGGAGTAAACTCTGTGTGAACTATAAATTCATTTTGGCTGTTTTTACCTCTTACCCCTGACTTTTCACTCCTTACTGATTTTATGTTTAACCCATCACGCGACGAAGCAAGGCTTTTTTTCTTTGACGCCTGGAAAAGATACAAGGAAGACCAGTCGCTCACTGATCTCCATAATCTCGCGCTGGAAATTATCGTTCTGCACCCTGAATATCACAAGATTCTGGATGAACCCGGGCGTCATCTCGAACGGGACTATCTGCCAGAAGTGGGTGATGTTAATCCCTTTCTGCACATGAGCATGCATCTCGCTATCGAGGAGCAGCTTTCAATCGACCAGCCGCGCGGCATTCGCGCGCTGTTTGAAGGGATTCTGCAAAAAACTTCAGACCGGCATGCGGCTTTTCACATCGTCATGGATTGCTTAGGTGAAATGGTTTGGCACGCGCAACGTTATAACACGGCGCCGGACGAGAAAGTTTACCTTGAATGCCTGAAGAAACAGCTTATGGAGTGAGGCGTCAGGCATGAGGAGCAAGGTTCAACACAAAAGTCCCTCTCTTCGCCTTTCACTTAATACTTGACTACCAACCCGGTCTGGCTGGAGAAATACGCCGCCAAATCTTCCATGTTCTGTGTGGAAAGAGCCGCTGCCATTGCCCCCATGATGGGATCCTTGCGCGCGCCGGATTTGTAGGCGGAAAGCGCGTGCACGATGTAATCGGGCTGCTGGCCCGCAATGCGCGGGAAGTCGGGCGTGGCGCTGTTGCCATCCGCGCCGTGGCACGCCGCGCACGCAGCTGATTTCTGCTTGCCCTCTGCGGCGTCACCGCCGGCAAAAGAGTGGCCTGCAGCTACCAAAAATGCGCTTACAGTTGCGACCGTAACCAGTTTATTCATTCTATTTTCCCCGTATCCCCAATTGTCTTATTTGCTGCCGCCCGAATAATAAGCCGCCAAATCGGCCATGTCCTGATCGGTCAGGCTGCCGGCAATCGCTCTCATCGTCGGATGGTTGCGTGCGCCGGACTTGTAAGCTTGCAGCGATTTGACGATATAAGCAGCATGCTGACCGCCGAGCTTGGGCACGCTGTAAACCTCGGGGTAAGCGGTGCGCCAATCAGCAATGCCGTGGCAACCCGCGCACATCGAGTTTTTCATCTTTCCCTGAGCCGGGTCGCCGGCCGCGTGGGCCAAAACAGTTGCGGTCAACATCATTACAGCGCAAAGAGTGAATAGCCCGGTATTTTTCATATTTTATTGCTCTTGAATGAAGAATAAATCGGATTGCGGAACTTTAAAGGATACTCGGATTAAGGTCAATGGTTAGGGACCTCTGATTAAGTCCCGCGTGGCCGCGACGACGGCTTTCCGGGATGGGATGCGCGAAGCGAGGCGCAGCCAATGGTCACTCCCCTTGGCAAGCCGAGCGACAAAGCAGACCGCCCGGAAAGGCGCCCCGGACTCGGACTCGCGAAGCGTGGAGTGGGAAGGGGCGCAAGCTGCCGCAAGAAACACTGTCAAGCGGGGCGCTCATGCTGCCGCTCCCGCGCCCCAAGCTTCGCTGACCGTGTCGCGGCAGCCGTCCCTTCGGGTTGCAGTAAAATGCGTCGTCTGCGTCGTGCTCGCCGAAGCGTGGAGCTCGGTACGTGCGACCGCGGAGGCGAGCGCTGGACCGCGCAACCGCAATCCGGCGAACCACGGCCCGCTCCGCTGCACAGCTTCGCAGGTGCAACACTTCGCGGGCCCTCCTCGGCTTCGTAGTGCGCTCCGAACTCGGTCTCGCGCAGCGTGGTGCGGGCAGGGGCGCAGAAGGCTGCGTTCGATAGCATGGAGCGGAGCTTGTGCGGCTGCTCCCGCAAGCGGGCCTTGGGCTAACGAGTCGCAGCCGCGCTACGACCTTCGTCGCGCGCCTCGCAGCCATCCGCATTTTGCCTGCAACGTGGTTCACGAAGGACTTAATCAGAGGTTCCTTAGCCAAGCGCCGGCATCCAGACCCGGCCCCTGCCCGTATCATGCATTGAACCGCCCGGAAAGCCGCCGTCGCAACCGCGTGGAACTTAATCAGAGGGTCCCTAAACCACACTATTCAGGTCACCTCATAATGCCTATAATCCCTCAACAGAAACGCAGGGAGCACCATGGGCCACCGGCTAACCAAAATCTACACCCGCACCGGCGATAACGGCACCACCGGCTTAGGCGACGGTTCGCGCACTCCCAAGGACAGCCCACGCATCGAAGCCATCGGCGAAATCGATGAACTCAATTCCAGCATCGGCGTGCTGCTCGCAGAAGACCTCCCCGAGCGCGTCCGCATTGGTCTCACCGATATTCAGCACGACCTGTTCGATCTCGGCGGAGAGTTGTGCCTGCCGGGACATTCCAGCCTCACGCAAAAGCAGGTGGAGCGCCTGGAAAACACCCTGGACTCTTTCAACGCCGATTTGCCGCCACTCGAAGAGTTTATCCTGCCTGGCGGTTCGCGCGCGGCAAGCCTTGCACATCTCGCTCGTACCGTGTGCCGCCGCGCCGAGCGCAGCCTGGTGAAACTCGCCAACTCCGAAAAAGTTTCCAAGGTCTCCCGTAATTACGTGAACCGCCTTTCTGACCTGCTGTTCGTCGTTGGCCGGGCGTTGAATCGCGAACGCGGTGACGTACTGTGGCAACAGGGAAAGAATAAATAAAATAAATAGTGGAGGCCGGGGATTAATCCCAAACTCCAACCCGATGAGTTAAGCCGGCTTATCGCGCAATGCGCGCTGCATCTTTTAGCGCTGACGCACTGCCTGCGGCAACTGGATAGCGGGCAGCGTCAAGCCACCATGCTAAGGCGCCGGAATGCAGCCTTCAGTTGTCAGCTTGCCGCACCTTGTCCAGTCGTTCGCAAACTTCGCCGGCGCCCTTCAGTATTCTCGGTGATTGGCGTTCGAGCAGATCAGGCTGCACAAAAAACACACGATGATTGCGCACCGCGCTCAGCATTTTGAAGCGCTGCCAGTTCTCAAGTTTCGAATAACCGGAGATAATCACTTCAGGATCGGCTGCCACCAGGCCCTCGGGTGAAATCACGGGCGTCAGCATACGCGCCGTTGCAAAAACGTTGTCACTGCCGCAGAGTCGCAACACATCGCTGGTCATATGCGCACCATTCACGGTCATCAGCGGTTCATGCCAGATTTCATAAAACACTTTAACGGGCCGTCTACGACTGTAGCGCACCATTAAGGTCTCCATCTTGCGCTCAAAATCACCAGCTGCGGCCCCGGCAGTAGCAGAGGTCCCAGCCAATTTTCCGATGCTTCGCAGCAGGCGCGGTATATCTGTCAACTTTTCGGGTTCCATGACAAAAACTTTGAACCCGAATTCTTCCAGCTTGCCGATATCCCCTGCATGGTTGCCGCTTTTCCAGGCTAAAACCAGGTCGGGTTTGAGCATGGCGATGCGCTCGATGTCGGCGTGCGTGGCATCCCCGACCCGGATGATATTTTTCGCTTGCTGCGGGTAATCACTGTATTCGCTCACCCCCACAAGTTTGGCCCCGGCGCCCGCGGCGTATACCAGTTCAGTTATGGAAGGCGCCAGCGCCACGATGCGTCGAGCGGGAGCCTCGAGCGTCAGTGTTTTGCCGCGGTCATCGCTCACGCCGATGGGTGAAGCTGCCGCCAGCGAAGCTAGCGCGCTACAGGATGCTGCAATTGAGAAGATAAACTTGACGCCGCTGAGGCGCGCATGAAAGAACAAGGATTTCAAGGACGAAAAACCTGCAAAAGAACGGAAGACCTATCTTTCCATGTATTCAAGGAGCATCTGGGTGGTCTGGCGCAGATGCTGCGACAGCAGCGTCACCAGCTTAATCAGGATTTTCGAGCCCAGGCTTGGTTGTTCAAGTATGATTTTCACCATGTCATCCCGGGTCAGCACGGCAAAGGTAACGGTTTCCTTCGCGATACAAGTTGCAAAGCGCGGCTCCCCGTCTATCATGGACATTTCGCCCAGAGTCATTCCCGGCAGTACTGTAGTCATGTGCTGCTCATTTCCATGCTGGTCTTTCTTGAGAATATCCACCTGCCCCTGGATCAGCAACAACATGTAATCGCCAGAGTCTCCTTCGCGAATAATAACCTCTCCAGCCTGGGCCCGGTACACCTGCATGAAACCTGCCAGCACCCTGGCGTCTTCCCGGTCCAGTTCGGCAAAAAACGGCGAATGGCCGACCATCTCGAAGACATGTTCCGCGACCACTGTCCCCTCCCCGAGATGTTCCAGTGTCGCAAGCCGGTTATGAATGGAACTCGTTTCTTCTGCCATTACTAACGCGCCCCTATTCGCGTTTTGCCTATTTTACCAGTCCCTGCATGTGCATGCTTTATTGCCTATAGGCATACGAACATCTATCTCAAACTTTATACTACCAGCACCGTCATCAAGCGCATAGTGGCCTGCGGCGCTCGGCCCCGCGCCGCTTTATCCAACCCAAGCAGCGCGAGCAGCGCCGTGTATAACGGAAAATCCAGGTGGCCGCGAGAATAGCACGATGCATCTCTGCATCGCCCCCCGAAATCCAGGTCAGTTTTTATAACGCGCGGCAGCCACCACCCGCTTCTGGTAGGCTTCCCTGGCAATTTGCACGTCCTCGATAAACTGCGGCAGTTCCTTTAGCAGCAGCGCCTGTGGGCCATCCACCAGCGCTTTGCCAGGCATGGGATGGAAATCCACAAGAATCATGTTGGCCCCGGCGATTACGCCCTGCGCCGTCGCATGCATAATGTCAAGAATGCCATCCGGCCCCATGCTGCGGGAGCCCACTGAATGCGACGGGTCTATGCATACCGGCATGCGTGTCAAGCGTTTCACCACCGGCACATGAGAAAAATCGACGAAATTACGGTGCGGGTCGCCCATATTGCTCTTCATGCCACGCAGACCAAACACCACTTTGCGGTTGCCTTCGGATGCCAGATACTCCGCAGCGTTCAACGACTCGTCGAGCGTGATTCCAAAACCGCGCTTCAAAAGCACCGGGAAATCCTGCTGCCGTCCGACGCTTTTCAGGAGCTCGAAATTCTGCGTGTTGCGCGTGCCGATTTGCAGCATAACCCCGGTGGGACTGCCGGTTTTCTGCAATGCCTCGCGTATCTCGTCAACCTGCGAGTCATGTGTGACTTCCATGGCAATGACCTTGATGCCGTACTTGCCCGCCGACTCGAACACATAGGGCAGGCAGGATTTGCCATGACCCTGAAATGAATACGGGCTGGTGCGCGGCTTGTACGCGCCCATGCGCGTGCACACCTGGCCGTTTTGCTTGAGCGCCTGCATCATGATTTCTACATGCTCGGGTGTGTCCACCGCGCATAAGCCGGCGAAGATATGCAGCGTATCCTGCCCGAATCGCACCCCATTGTAATCGAACCAGGTCGGCCGGTTGTCGTCCTTGTGCCGCCCCAGAATTCGGTATTCTTCGGACACCCTGACCACGCGCTCGACGCAAGGCAGGTTTTTCATGTCCTCGATTTGCAGCGAGCTCGTGTTGCCGATGAGATATATCTCGGTCAGCGCGCGCTCGGCACCTTTCTCGCGGTGCACCCGGCACTTGATATTGGGAAGGGCGGCCAAGTGCTCCATAAGTTGCTGATACTCGGCGCTCTGAGTATTTACATTCTCATTCAGTATAAGAATCATTTTTAGTCGGTTTCTTTTTAGGATCAAGAAAGAGTTATAAACGCGGTATTTTAACGAATAAACTCACCCGCTGGCGGTTTAACTCTGTTACGGAGATTGTCAAGCTGGCAATAGCCGTGCAAACCGCCGGCTGGACTTGCCTGGCGACAGACCGGCGGACAGTGGAAATCAACCTGGTGATGGAGTGAGTAAAACTGCGACCGAAATTCAGCCGCTGGCCCGAGCTGGCCGCGAAATAATCAAGCTGGTTATTTTTTCGGCTTGACGCTGCGGAATACCGGCCCCCATTGCGGGTGGCCGGCCTCCGCGGGTTCCAGTTCGAAATCGGGGTTTATTTCCAGCGCTTTTTTAAATTCATCGCGGCACTGCTTGTCCTTGCCGGAAATGCAGTAGATGAAAGCCAGATATTTATGCGCTTTGACCTGATCGCTCTTGAACTCCAGTCCTTGGTCCAAGGCGCTTAGCAGGCTTTTCTGCGCTTCCGCATATTTGCCTTCATCGTAACTTTCGATCCCCTCCGAAAGCGCCGGCAAGCCTTTGCCTTTTATCAGATTTATAGGATTGTAATCCTTGAACGGCCCTACGCATCCGGCGCACAGCACGGCTACCGCGGCCATCTGCACCCACAATCTGGATCTCAGCATGTTCCCCTCATCTCGTTTAGCGGAACTGATGCGTAATTTTGACGCGGTCGTTCAGGTTGACTTCCAGCGTTTCAGTATGACCCGCAAAAAAGGTATTTTTAATTTCTATGGTATGTTTCCCTGGTGTTACTTGAAGCTCCTTGAGCGGTGGGCTGACCCCCATTTTCTTGCCATCGAGGTATACCTCACCCCACGGGTTAATCGCCAGCGTGATAAATCCTGTATTGCTTGTTGGCAAAGCGGCGGCAGCCGGTGCGGCTTCTGCCAGTTTTGACGCTTCACTCTTGGGAGCCGGAACGGTTTTCCTGGCTTCAGGCGTGGCTTCCGACGCAGTCGTTATCGGCCGGCGGATCTCTTGCGTACCCGGAACGGGAGCAACTGTTGACTGAGCCGGCTTTGCAGATTTACTTTCCGCTGCAACCTGAGGCTTGCTCGGTTCAGACTCGCTTTTCCCACCATGCAAAGCAAATGCCAGCACAAGCACAACACCGAGCGACACGCCCGCATACAGGATTCTTTTGCGGCCCTCCATTTTGAGCCTGATGGTTGTTGTAGAGCCAGCCGCAACGTCCGGGTCCGTCCCCTGTGCAGCGGTGTCACTGTTCACTTTGCCCTTGTTCCCCGCGGTCCACAGCTTAATATCCTTGCCTGGCGAACCCACTGCATAAACTTCGTGGTCGCGCACATGTTTGTCGGCGCGCGCGCCTTGATACTCAAACAACAGGGAATATTCCTGCGACAAATGCGAAACAACTTCATAGTAAGAGCGCGATACCAGAACTTCGCCGGGTTGGGCAAAGCTCATCACTCGCTGCGCGACGTTGATGCCGTCGCCGATGATATTCGGCTGGCCGTTAATGTCCTTGACCACCCGCACCGGCCCGAGATTAATGCCGATGCGCGCGCTCAAGTCGCTGGTATTCTGAGTGCCTGCAAGCGCATCACGCAGGCTCATGGCCACGAACAGCGCTTCTTCCGGTTCGCCAAGAAAATTGATAGCCACACCATCCCCGGTATCGAGAATAATGCGGTCATCCACCGCCACTTCCTTGATCGCCTCGGAAATCAGCGCATTAAATTCGTCTTTGAGCTTCATCTGGTCTGCGACCGGTTTCTTCGAATATTCGACAATATCCGTGAATACCACGCTGCAGATGAAAGTTCTGTTTCCTCTATCGAGCATATGCTTTCTTTTCCGTTAACCGTTTAAATGCTAAAGCGTCCCGCCTACCGTCAACCCGTCTATGCGCAGTGTCGGCTGCCCCACCCCTACCGGCACGCTTTGTCCTTCCTTGCTGCAAGTGCCGATCCCGGGATCAAGCGACATATCGTTGCCGATCATCGAAACGCGGGTCAGCACGTCAGGGCCGTTGCCTATCAGGGTTGCGCCCTTTACCGGATGGCTGATTTTGCCGTCTTTGATAATGTACGCTTCGGCGGCGGAAAACACGAATTTACCGCTTACGATATCCACCTGGCCGCCTGCGAAATTCACCGCGTACAGCCCGCGCTTGACTGATTTTATGATTTCCTCCGGGTGTTTGTCACCATTTAACATATAAGTATTGGTCATGCGCGGCATTGGAATATGCGCGTACGATTCCCGCCTGCCGTTGCCGGTGACCGGGACGCCCATCAGCCGCGCATTCAGCGTATCCTGCATGTAACCCCTGAGTACGCCATTTTCGATCAAAACCGTGCGCTGCGTGGGATTGCCTTCGTCGTCCATATTGAGCGAACCACGGCGATGAACAATGGTGCCGTCATCCACCACGGTAACGCCGGGCGCAGCGACGCGTTCGCCGATGCGCCCGCTGAAAGCGGAACTGCCCTTGCGGTTGAAGTCACCTTCCAGGCCGTGACCGATCGCTTCATGCAGCAGTATGCCCGGCCAGCCAGAGCCCAGCACTACGGTCATGGTGCCCGCCGGAGCAGGCTTTGCGTCCAGATTTGTGAGCGCCTGGCTTACCGCCTGTTCGGCGTAGCGCTGCAGAATTTCGTCGCTGAAATAGTCATAGTCAAAACGCCCGCCGCCGCCTGAGGTGCCCTGCTCCCTGCGGCCATTCTCTTCTGCAATCACCTGCAAAGACAGGCGCACCAGCGGGCGCACGTCGGCGTTCATCACACCGTCGCTCCTCGCCACCAGCACCACTTCGTATTCACCGCCGAGTTGCGCAATTACTTGCGTTACCCGGCTGTCAATGCGGCGCGCATGTTGCTCGAGTTTTTCCAGCAGTGCAACTTTGTGCGTGTCCGGAATGCTTGCGTGCGGATCGCAAGGAAGATAAAGCTCGCGCCGCATACCGCGCTTCACCACTTGTGTTTTCGCCTCACTTCCCCGGCGCGCAATCGCGCGTGTCGCCTGCGCCGCGTTTTCTAGTGCCGTCAGGCTGATGTCATCGGAATAGGCGAAAGCAGTCTTGTCATGCGACACCGCGCGCACCCCCACGCCCTGGTCAATGTTGAAGCTTCCGGATTTTACGATGCCTTCTTCTAGACTCCAGGACTCGCTTCGGGTGATCTGAAAATACAAGTCGGCATAATCTATGCGATGTGAAAGCATGGTTCCGAACACGCGCTGCAGCTCGCGGCTGTCCAGCCCGTATGGCGTGAGCAAGCAAAGGTCCGCGGTTTCAAAAGGCGTTTTGGCTGCCTGAGTTTTGGTTAGCATGTTTTTTGGGATCAGATTAAACTCGATGCAAGGTACGGTGCGTCAATGCCGGCAAGCTTTTTCTCAGGCTCGCCTGATACAGGGGATTGACCCCGGCGATCACCACACCGGAACCGCGCGGCAGGCGGTCGAGGATCACGCCCCATGGATCAACAATCATGCTGTTGCCGTGCGTCTCGCGGCCGCTTACATGATAGCCGCCCTGCGCCGGCGCCAGAACATAAGCGATGTTTTCAATGGCGCGTGCGCGGACCAGGGTTTCCCAGTGCGCCTTGCCGGTGGTTTCGGTGAATGCGGAAGGCACCAGGACGATATCCACCTCTTTCATCGCTCGATAGAGCTCCGGAAAACGTAAATCATAGCAGACCGAGAGACCAAGCCTGCCAAATGGCGAATTCGCAACCACGACTTCGCCGCCCGGTTCGATGGTCGTTTCTTCGTGAAAATGCTCATTGCCGAGGTCCAGACCGAATAAGTGTATTTTATCGTAACGTGCAGCCAGTTCGCCTTTATCGTCATAGAGCAGGCAACTATTGCGCACCTTGCCGGGCACCGAGGCCACCAGCGGCACTGATCCGCCGACCAGCCATATTTTATGCTTTTTAGCGGCATCACTCAGAAATTGCTGAATCGGCCCCTTGCCCTCGGCTTCACGCACTGCCACCTTGTCCCTGTCTCTCATGCCCATGATCGCAAAGTATTCAGGCAAAGCCACGAGCTTTGCCCCCTGTTCCGCCGCCATGGCTACCAGCCGCCCCGCCTCGTGCAGGTTGCCTTCGACATTAGGCCCGGAGGCCATCTGTATCGCGGCAATGCGGAATACACCCGGTTGCGCGCCGGCTTGCATGAAATGTGTTCTAGTATTCACTGGGCGGTAATTATTCCATTATTCAGCGCATCGTTCGCCAAATTAATTAATCAAACTTAATCACGCTACGCAACAGATCAAGGAGTTTGCCATAACTGCATTTGCTGCACCGGGAGTGGGGTGGATAATTTCGTCACCACCGGGTCAGACCAGGTTCCGGTAACATTGTATTCATAGGTAATGAGATGTCCAAGCGGGTCCTTGAATGCTTTCTGCACCAAAAAGGCGGCTGCGCCGATAATGGGATTAGCGAGAACGAGGCCAGCCAGTACCAGCGTGTCAGTATTAGGCGTCATTTTCAATTTGAGTTGCTGCGTTTCCTGGACGAGATTGATTTGGCCGCTCATTTTCACCTCCGCTATCGAGCCACGAATGCGCAAATTATCAGTGGTGGCCACGCCCTGGTTAAGATTAAAACTGGAGGTGATGTTATCGAAGGCAAAACCTTTGCTGAAGACATCGTGAAAATCCAGCGTTACCCGCCGCGGCAGCGCCTGCAAGCTAAAGATGCCGAGCAGCTTGGCCATGCCCGGCTCGAGCTCCACAAACTGTCCTTTTTCAGCTTTCAACTGCAGATTTCCTGACAGCGTCGCATAATCGATGCTCTGCGGGTTGCCGGCCCAGGACAAAGCACCTTCCAGTTTCGCAGTCCCACCCTTGATACCCGGGGGAAGCTTAAGCCGAGCCATCAGATTGCCGATATCGGTAACTTCAAGCTTGAGTTTGACTTGCGTCTGCGGTTGCGTGCTCCAGGCAAGCCACACGCCGTCCATGGTTAACACAGCATCCGGATTGCTCAGGCGCAAATTCTCGATGCGCCAATCGCGTCCCTGTTGCACTGCCTGCAATTCCAGCTTGCCAAGCGCTTTATCAACCAGCACAAAATCATCTGCCGAGACATCGAGCGCAGGGAAATCTTTCTGCTGGCTTTTCTGGGTTTGCTGTTCTTTATTTTCAGGCAATGCTCCCGGAATGTTTAATTTGCTCAGGTGCGCAATCAGCTTACCCTTATCCTGCGGCTGCCAAACCATCTCGCCGTTGATTTCCTTGCCGTCCACCGTGGACTGCCAGTTTCCCCCCTGCGCCCTGGCATCAATATGGAGGTCATGAAAACGCCTGCCAAAAGCATCAAGCGTGTCAAACTTCACATCTATTCCGGCAAGATCAATGCGGCCAGCAGAACCAAACTGGCTGAGCAAGTCGCCCCACTGGTCAAGATCGAGATTCTTTAGGACACCGCTCACCCAAATCCCGCTCTTGTCCGGGCGGCCGGCTTCGGCGCCAAATACCACCGCACCGCGCTCAATAAAGCTGCGCTCCCCGTCCTTGCGGCGGACCAAGTGCATGGATATCACGTTGCCATAATTGAGCAGAATCCGTTCCTGGCGCGCAGTGGGGATTTTTCTTTCAAAACGCAGCGGGACCGCGGTGCCCGCAGCTTTGTCTAAAGGAGCGGGCAGTTTCGAAGTAATGCCCTGCAAATCAGATTCGAATACCATGTTTGTAAGCTTATCGGCAATATTTATTCTTCCTTGCCACTCCGCCAAGCCATGCAGGTACTTCACCCAGGAACTGAATTTTTCCCCCGTGTCGGCATTCGCTTTGCCCCGGGCAAAGATATTTATATCGCCATCCAGGGTTGAAATATCAATTTGCGCCGGGCCGCCGAGGATTTGCGCGCTTAAGTTTTGTGCATCCACGGTGGACTCGGAAAATTGCAGCCTGCCCTTTAGTTGCTCTATTAGCGGCAAATCGGGATCGAATGACAACTGGTTGTCGTTGAAATGGAAAACACCCGTTAATTTGTTCTCCAGTTGCCGGCTCAGAGGAATGTTCAGCTTCAGCTGCAGCTTGACGGCGCCCTCTGCATGCACGCCTTCAGCAAAATCCCTGATTCTCCGGTGCGTCGAATAACGCTCGGAGAATCTGAGGAATTGTTCTGCCGGCGCTTCGGCCTCGCCTTCGACCTGCAACACTTCATTGTGATTGCCGAGCTCGGGAATCACCGCGTCAACCTTGGCGAGCTTCGCTCCCCAAGTCTCGGCCTGGCTTGAATGAATTTCCATTCGCCTGCCACGAAGCTGCACATCGGCGGCGATGTTTTCCAGTTTCGGCCAGTCATGGGAATATTCCAGCGCCATTCCGTTCGCCTTCGCTGTGACCTGCAACAGGCCTTTGGATTCGTCAGCGAACGGAAAATCCGCGAGATCGCCCTTGAGGCGCAGGCGCACGTCGCTGAACGCGCCGGAAACCGAAGCGTTGGCCAGCCAGTCGCGCGTGCCCTTGTTGACGATGATGGGCAAATAGCGGTTGAGGCTGTGCGCCTCTAGCCGGTTCAAGCTGCCGCTCAAATCTATCACACCCGGCCCTTGGCTCACGTCAATGTAATTACCTTGCACATTTCCGCTCAAATCCGAGTTGGAAAAAACCGCCTGGTTCAGGCTGAACTCCGCATGGCCGTCCCGCACCGTCCAGCCGAGCTGGACGTTCAAGCTGTCAAATTTCAGCGCTTCCTCGAACACTCTGGGCAGCAAAACCCTGGCGTTTTTCGTATCCAGGGTGATTTGTCCGCCTTGCTCATTGCCTTCAATGGCGCCGCTGATGCTGCTGAAGCCCGGCCATGACTCACGGGCATTCAAAGCGAGATTAACAAAGCGTCCTTTGACGCTGTACTGGCTTGGCATCGGCAAATCACCGCTCCATTTCAGCGTCATATCATAGACGCTGCCCCTGGGTGAAAAGTTTACAAGCTGCTGGCGCAGTTCCTGTGGCAGCGGCAAGTGGTCGGCAAGCACCGCCAGCGGCTGAAGATCAAATGCATTGGCTTTAATCTCACCGCTAAGAGGCTCCTGATCGCTCCCCGGATAGAGGCGCACCGTGAAATCCGCCGGTTTCAGGGCAATTCCGCCTTGAGTGGCCAAGCTTAATTTCACCCCCGACAATTCAAAACCGCGGTTCAAGGTTTTCCACCCCAGCTTGCCGCGCAATTCAGTTAAGTTCATTTCCGGAAGATCGGGACGAAGCCGCGTTTTGACCTGGCTCAAATACACATCGGCGGCCGCCTCTTGGATTTGCGCGTCGCTTAAAGTGAGCCATATACGCAGCGCGCCCGTGCCTTTCTGCACTTCAATCGGATAAGGCAGCCAGGTGCGCCATGCTGCAATATCCGCGTAATCGAATTGCGCGGATATCGTGCCCTGCCATTTGTGCAAATCATCCTGATCCAGACTGTCTCCGGTAAAGTCGCCCTTGACCTCGAGAGGCGCGGCAAGAATAGCCGGAGGAGTGGCGTCCAGGCTAAAGTGGTGGCGATTCCCCTTGTTGTCTATGCGCAGCGTGACGCTATTCAATACCAGCTGCGGCGCCGCAAGTTTCTCGTCCTGCCAAAGAATCGTGGCATTGCGAATGACCAGGTGCCTCTGTTTCAACAGCCAATCAACAAAACCCGTCCCCGCTTCGTGCTGGCTGAGCGAAACCCCGGCCACATAGACCACGCCCTGGAAATCGCGCCGGATGCTTAAAGTCGGCTGTTCGAATTCCAGCAAATGCAAGCGCACTGTACCTGTTGTCAGCGTAAGCCAGGACAAGGTGGTTGCAACGCGGTTCAGCACCAGCGCCGGGCGCCCCGCCTGGTCAAATACCTGAACGTTGTCAAGCGAAAGATGCGGGCGCAAGCCTTCCCAGTCTGCGATGATTTTGCCGATAGTGATGCGCTGTCCTGCGGCGCGGCTAGCCGCTTCCGCAATACTGTCGCGGTAGTTTTCGATATTCGGCAAAAACCAGTAGCGCAACGCCAGCAACAGCGTGACCATACACATACCCGCCAGCAAAATGCAGACAAGGAAAAGCCGCAGCAGCCAACCCCGTCTTGGGCGGGTCCTGAATACAGGTGGGATGTTCGTCATTGTAGAATTTGCCAAGCGCGTGCGGAACCTATCTCAACTATATCCGCATGTGCGACGGCGGCGATTTTGATGACAGTTCTAGGCGCGAGCCGCGCGGTTTGGTTATTCCAAATAAGCGGCGAGCAACGCCGAAATGGCTCATAATCGCCCCGTCCCGCAGGGTTGCGGCCAGACAAGCGCGCCTGCAGCGTTGCTCGTCGTTGCATAGGGTTGGCTATGCGGCCTCCTCGCGCCTTGCAGTCATCGCTTTCTGGCCCGCAACGCATCATGTGGGTATTGTTGAGATAGGTTCTAGACAATAAAATGTCAGCTCGGTTGCAATAAAACGGTGATTTGTTTTCAACCGCGCCACGTTTTATTCCGCGAACCACTCAGCATAAATTTACATTGTAACGCGATTCTCCGCATGGATACACCGGGAAAGCCCGATTCAGCCTTGTTGAACGAAGATGAGCGCTTGCTGGAGCGCGCACTGGATTTCAGCCGTTACGCGAAGCAGCTGTTGCACCGCAAGGCGGAACTTAAAAACCCGCTGCTCAAAAACTTGCATGCGCCTTTTACCGCTCAGCAAATGCGCGCATTGCTGAACCCCGTGCGGGATGAAGCCGAGCTTTCCCGCACGCTGCGTGATTTGCGCGCCCGGGTCATGCTGCATCTCATCGTGCGCGACCTTTGCGCCCTGGCCGACCTGGGCGAAGTCACCCACACCACAACCAGTCTCGCTGAGGAAACGCTCAATTTCGCCCTTACCCACCTTAATGCGTGGTTGCAGCAGGACTACGGCATTCCCATGGGCTCAGACAGCCGTGATCCGCAGGAATTGCTGGTCATCGGCATGGGCAAACTCGGAGGCGGCGAACTCAATGTTTCTTCCGACATTGATCTTGTTTTCATCTACCCGGAAGAAGGCGAAACCAGCGGCCCGCGTTCAATCAGCAACCATGAATATTTTGATCGGCTTGCCCGTAAACTGATTGCCGCAATCGGCGCAATGACCGGAGATGGTTATGTATTTCGCGTGGACACGCGGCTGCGCCCTTACGGCGAAGGCGGGCCGCTGGCCATGAGCTTTGCCATGCTGGAAAACTATTTCATCACCCAGGGACGCGAATGGGAGCGTTATGCCTGGATCAAGGCGCGCGTGGTGTGCGGCAATCGTGGCGAGGAACTCATGCAACTCGCGCGCCCTTTCGTGTTCCGCAAGTACCTCGACTTTGCCGCGATCAATTCAATGCGCGACTTGCATTCACAAGTACGTCAAGAAGTGCAGCGGCGCGACATGAGCGAGAACATCAAGCTCGGGCCGGGTGGCATACGCGAAATCGAATTTATCGCGCAAGTTTTTCAATTGATACGTGGCGGGCGCGAAAGCGAATTGCGCATCCGCCCGACGCTCGCCGTGCTGGAAAAGCTCGTCGGTCTTAATTTGTTGCCTGAACAGGCCGCCGGGGAATTGCGCGATGCATATGTTTTCCTGCGCAACCTGGAGCATCGCTTGCAATATCTCGATGATGATCAAACCCAATCATTGCGCAACAACGCGCCGGATCGGGCGTTGATTGCCAAGGCGATGGGTTTCGCCGGCTTTGAAGCGTTTTTGCGGCAGCTTGATACGCACCGCGCCAGGGTCAGCCTGCATTTCGAGCAAGTGTTCGCCGCGCCCCAAATCACATCTCATCCGCTGCTTGCATTATGGGAAGGAACCTTCACCGACGAAGAGGCGGTCAAGCAACTCACCGGGCTTGGCTATCGCGATCCGCAGCAGATTGTGCTGCGCCTGAAAAATATCAGGCATAGCAGCCGTTATAGGCAGATGCCCGCCACCACCCAGTCGCGCCTCGATGCCCTGATGCCCGCCATGATTGAAGCGGCGGCGCCTTTCGGCGATGCGGCGCTGGAACGCCTTCTGCTGCTTACGGAAAGCATCGGCCGTCGCGAATCCTATCTGGCGCTGTTGCTGGAATATCCACAAGCGCTGCAAAGCCTGGCCAAACTTTGCGGCGCGAGCTCCTGGGCTGCGCAGTATCTGGCGCAGCATCCGCTGGTGCTGGATGAGCTGCTGGATCCACGCACGCTTTACTCTCCCCCCGATTGGCCGCGCCTGCAAGCCGCGTTGAGCGCGCAATTTCTGGACGCCGACATCGAGCAGCAAATGGACATCCTGCGGCAGTTTCATCATGCCCAGGTATTCCGCCTGGTGGCGCAAGACCTGGCAGGATTATTGGCGCTGGAGAAGCTCAGCGATCATTTGAGCGATCTCGCCGACCTGATTCTGCAACGGGTGTTGCACTTATGCTGGGAGGGGCTGCGCCAGAAGCACCGCGATGAACCGCACTTCGCCATCATCGGCTACGGCAAGCTGGGTGGCAAAGAACTCGGCTATGCTTCCGATCTGGATTTGATTTTCCTCTACGACGACGAGCATCCCGAAGCCCATGTAGTGTACACCAGGCTGGCGCAACGCATTAACACCTGGCTCACTAGCTACACCGCAACGGGAATTCTTTACGACACGGACTTGCGGCTGCGTCCCAGTGGCGCCAGCGGCCTGCTGGTGAGCGGGATTGCCGCATTCAGCGAATACCAGCAGCGTCATGCCTGGGTATGGGAACACCAGGCGCTGACCCGCGGACGCTTCGTCGCGGGAAATCAGCAGGTCGGAAACCGCTTCGAGGCGATCCGCAAAGAGGTGCTCTGCACAACGCGGGATCTGGCAAAGCTGCGCAGCGAAATTCTGAATATGCGCAGCAAAATGCTGGAGGCCCATCCCAATACGAGTGGCCTGTTTGACCTCAAGCACGACCGTGGCGGTATCATTGATGTGGAATTCATCGTGCAATACCTGGTGCTGGGGTATGCGCATGCCCACCCGGGGCTGACCGGCAATATCGGCAATCTGGCTTTACTGAAACTGACAGCAGAACTCAAGCTGCTTCCCGCCGATCTCGCCGAGCTAGTGCGAAACAGCTACCGCGAATTCCGCCGCCTGCAGCATGACCTGCGACTGAATAACGAAAAATACGCGAGGGTGGAAGCGTCCGCTGTTAAAGAGCAACGCGAGGTGGTACTCAAGCTCTGGGATTGGGTATTTAACCGCGAGTAGTTATTTTCCGGAAAGCTGATAAACCGTCACAATACCTTTGCCCTTGAGTTCTATGGCCTGCGGTGGCTCGAACAAGAAACGACCAATCAGCCGCCGGTAAGTGGTTTCGTCTACCTGGATCGTACCTGAAGCCGCCCCCGAAGTAATTCGGCTTGCGAGATTGACGGTATCTCCCCACAGGTCGTAAATGAAACGCTTGGTGCCGATCACCCCTGCCACCACCGGGCCGGTGGCGATACCGATGTGAATCTCCAGGTTATGGTGGCTCAATGACGGATGCTGTCTTAACAGATCTCGCATATCCAGCGCCATATCGGCAATCGCCTCCACGTAATCTGCTCGCCCCTTGCCGAGACCCCCGACTACCATATAGGCATCGCCGATGGTCTTGATTTTTTCCAAGCTGTATTTTTCCGTAAGCAAGTCGAAATTGGAAAATACATTGTTGAGCAGGTCCAACATTTGCCTGGGCGGCATGCGTGCGGCGAGCCTGGTGAAATCCACGAGGTCGGCAAACATCACGGTGACGTCCCCCAATCCATCAGCGATGTTTGTTTCGTCCTGTTTCAGGCGCTGCGCGATATGCTCGGGCAGGATATTGAGCAGCAAACGTTCCGATTTATCCTGCTCCACCTGCAACAGCCGATTTTTCTCCCCGAGTTCGGTCTGAAACATTTCTTTTTTCTGGACGAAGAAACGGATCAGCAAATAAATGATGGTCGAAAGTACGGTGAAGTTCAGAACAAAAAACACCGGGACGATTCTCATCGGCACACCTGCCACTATCCCTTCTGCGAGAAAATAGTCAAAAAACCCCGAGACCGCGGTGAACACCACATAGGCCACAAACCAGGGAATTGACTCTTTTTCCCCCTGGAAAACCATCGCCCCTACCGGTGCCAGCAAAGCCAGCAGCACGATGCCGCTGGAGCTGATGAAGTTGCCGATGCTCCATTGAATAATGAAGGGAACGAATAACAGCAGGCTGATCTGGGTAAAGCGGAAGAAAGCGAAATTTTTGGTTTTCAGATAAATCAGCAGCGTCAGCGCCGAGACAATCTGATAGCCCAGCGGAATCGTGGTTGGAACCCGCATGCCCATAGCCCAGTAAATCATAAGCCAAATCCCTGCGGCCACGTTCATCAGCCCGCAGACAAACAGCAGCAGTGTCTTGCGCAACCTCTCGTCTTCGGAATCAGACGGGCTGATTACTGATTGACTCAGCCGCCCCAGAATACCACCGGAATTGCTGTTAGCTTGCGCCTGATCGGGCATGAGAGTTGTTGTTGGGAAGAACTTATGGTTATGGGGTTTCTAGGTTAATCTATTGACAGGATACCGGTCAAGGCAAGTTCGCGCATTACCATCCTTAGCCCAGTTCTTCATCACGCGGCAAAAAATACGCTAGAATAGCCGCGTCTAATTTGTGGAGAGAATGCCATGTCCATGGCCGACCGCGATGGTTATATTTGGTATGACGGCAAGCTGGTACCGTGGCGCAAAGCCACCACCCACGTGCTTACCCACTCGCTGCATTACGGCCTGGCGGTGTTCGAGGGCCTGCGCGCCTATAAAACCGTTAAAGGCACCGCCATCTTCAGGCTTAGGGAACACACCGAGCGGCTGTTCAACTCGGCGCACATTTACATGATGAAAATGCCATACGACAAGGAAACCATCCTGGAAGCACAAAAAGAAGTGGTGCGCGCCAACAAGCTTACCGAATGCTACATCCGGCCGATCGCGTTTTACGGTTCGGAGAAAATGGGCGTTTCTCCCAAAGGCGTTAAGGTGCATGTCGCTATTGCCGCCTGGCCGTGGGGCGCGTATTTGGGCATGGAAGGGTTGGAAAAAGGCATCCGCGTCAAGACCTCGTCCTACATGCGCCATCATGTCAACGTGACCATGTGTCGTGCCAAGTATTCCGGCACTTACGCCAACTCCATCCTCGCCAACACCGAAGCGGTCGAGCATGGCTATGACGAAGCGCTGTTGCTGGATGTGGACGGCTTTGTCGCCGAAGGCGCGGGGGAAAACCTGTTCATCGTCAAAAACGGCAAGGTGTACGAACCGGAACTTACCTCGGCGCTTATCGGCATTACCCGCGATTCGGTAATTACGCTGGCGCGCGAGGCGGGATATGAAGTTTCGGCCAAACGCATCACCCGCGACGATGTCTACACCGCCGATGAAGCGTTTTTCACCGGCACCGCAGCTGAACTAACGCCGATCCGCGAGCTGGATAACCGCAAAATCGGCTCCGGCAAGCGCGGTCCCGTCACGACGAAGCTGCAGGCGATGTTTTTCGATTGCGTGACCGGCAAGTCGAAAAAACACCGCGACTGGCTCACTCCGGTTTGAGGGAGATTGCGGTGCCGCAAAAACAGACCGTCAACAAGGCCCGCATTATCGAAGTCACGGCAAAGGATTTGCCGCTGCATTGCCCGATGCCATCACAGCAGTTGTGGAATGCCCACCCTCGCGTGTTTTTGCCAATAGAGGAAACCGGCGAAGCGCTGTGCCCTTACTGCGGCACGCTGTACAAACTTAAAAGCGTGAATAGTGAAACGTGAAGAGTGAGACGTGAAAGCCGTTCCCGCGCTCCGTTTCACGTTTCACGTTTCACGTCTCACTTCATAAATGGCGAAAAAAATCCTCATCGTTGCGCCCTCCTGGGTAGGCGATGCCGTTCTTGCACAACCCCTGTTCAGGCGGCTGCATCAGCGATTACCTGGACTGATCCTGGACGTGCTGGCCCCGTCCTGGGTCGCTGCCCTGTTTGAGCGCATGGCCGAAGTCAACACGGTGATCACCAGCCCTTTCCGGCATGGCGAGCTCAAACTTGTACAGCTCTGGCAACTTGGGCGTTCGCTGGCGAACAGAGGTTATGATCAAGCCATCGTTCTTCCCAATTCGTGGAAATCCGCGCTGGTGCCGTTTTTCGCGGGCATATCTTTGCGCACCGGATTTACCGGAGAAATGCGCTTCGGCCTGCTCAATGACGCAAGGCCGCTAGACAAAAAACAATTTCCCTTGATGGTTGAGCGCTTCGCTGTGCTCGGCGAGCAACGCGGCGCAAAGCCACAACATCCGCGTGCCCATCCCCGCTTGCAAGTATCGGCAAGCCGGCGTGAAAACACCCTGAAAATAATGGGGCTTGACACGCAAAAATCCGTGGCGGTGTTTTGCCCCGGCGCGGAATATGGGCCGGCGAAACGCTGGCCGGCCAAATATTTTGCGGAACTTGCGCAACGTCTGGAAAATTATCAAGTCTGGCTGATTGGTTCGCCCAAAGATCAACCCATCGGCGAAGAAATCCGGCAATTAAGCGGGAGCATCGCCATCAATCTTTGTGGCAAAACAGGGCTTGCCGAAGCAATTGATTTGCTGTCATGTGCCTCGTTGGTGGTAAGCAATGATTCAGGACTGATGCATATCGCCGCGGCGCTCGACAAACCGATGCTGGCGCTCTACGGCTCGAGCAGCCCGGCTTTTACTCCACCGCTCTCAAACCATGCGCAGGTGTTGAAACTCGATTTGCCGTGCAGTCCCTGTTTTCAGCGCGTATGCCCGCTCGGCCACTTCAACTGCATGATGCAATTGACGCCTGACCAAGTTTTAGCCAAGATCGGGCTTAAAAAACTATGAAGACCCTGATATTCCCAACGCCGCAGGACGCCGAAACCGCTTTTTACGAGGCTTTCGAAAACGCCGACCTCAACGCCATGATGGCGGTATGGGCGGAGGATGAGGAAGTGGTGTGCGTGCACCCTTCGGGGCCGCGGTTTACCGGACATGCGCAAATCAGGGAAAGCTGGCGGCAGATATTCGCCAACGGGCCGAGCCTGCGTTTTCATCTCACCGGCCAGCAATACCTGCGCGGCATGTTGCTCTCGGTGCACAGCGTTTATGAAAATATTGTGGTAACTGGCGAAACCACGCCGCGCAACCCGATTATCGCCACCAATATTTATCTGCTTACGGAAAAAGGCTGGCGCATGCTGCTGCATCACGCCTGCCCCGCGCCGGTCAGCGCCAAGACCAGCAACGACCCCGCTCCCACCGTGCTGCATTGATTCTGTGAATGGCAACTACGGCAAACCGACACCTGCAGGTTTATCGCGCGCCGTGGTGGCTTCCCGGCGGCCATCTGCAAACCATTTATGCGGCATTTCTTGACCGGCGTTACCGCGTCGGATACCGGCGCGAGCGCTGGGATACGCCGGATGGTGATTTTATTGATGTAGATTGGGTCGATGGCGAGCCTGACAAGCCGCTGCTTGTGCTGTTTCACGGGCTCGAGGGTGGATCGCGCAGCCATTACGCGTTAAGTTTGATGCAAGCGGTACGTAAACTCAATTGGCGCGGTGTAGTGGTGCTGTTTCGCGGCTGCAGCGGTGAAATCAACCGTCTGCCTCGCGCCTATCATTCCGGCGACAGTGCTGAAGTTTCTTGGATACTGAGGAGATTGAAAACACAAAATGCGCAAAGCACAATTTATGCGGTCGGCGTCTCGCTCGGCGGTAACGTCCTGCTCAAATGGCTGGGCGAGCAAGGCGAGGAAGCCGGGAACATCGTCAATGCGGCCGCTACTGTTTCCGCACCGCTCGACATGCTGGCGGCCGGCGATAATCTGGGACAAGGCTTCAACCTGTTTTACACACGCGCGTTCCTTGCCAGCATGAAAGAGAAATTCCTGGAAAAGCTGAAGCGTTTTCCCAAACTGGTGGACCGTGAAGCCATGCTGCGCTCCAGGACGCTGCGCCAGTTTGATGACGTGGTTACCGCTCCGCTGCACGGTTACAAAAATACCGATGATTACTGGACGCGGGCGAGCAGCAAGCCCGGCATGATAAATATTCGCGTGCCAACGCTGCTCGTCAACGCCAAGAACGACCCGTTTCTTCCAGCAAGCGCCTTGCCCTTACCCGCTGAAGTGTCAGCTGCCGTAACATTGGACTTTCCTGACACAGGCGGCCATGCGGGATTCGTCAGCGGCGCGTTTCCCGGCCATCTCGACTGGCTGCCTCGGCGCATACTGGCATTTTTCGATAATTTAAATTGACAGGATTAACAGGATTCATCAGGATTTACAGGAAAGAAACTATAATCCTGTTAATCACGCCAAATCTTGTAAATCCTGTCCAATTGTTGTGATTTCTCTACCCAAAGAAATCTTCAAGGCTTACGACATTCGCGGCATTGTCGGCAAGACGCTTACACCGCAAATCGTCGAAGGCATAGGCCACGCCATCGGCTCTGAGGCGCTGGCGCGCAATCAGACTACCATCGCAGTGGGACGCGACGGACGTCTCTCGGGTCCGGGGTTGTCGTCTGCCATGGCGCGAGGAATTCAGAAAAGCGGCGTGAGCGTGATTGACATAGGCATGGTGGCAACACCGATGCTCTATTTCGCAACCTACCATTTGCAAACCCATTCGGGCGTGATGATCACGGGCTCGCACAATCCTCCCGATTACAACGGTATCAAAATCGTGCTGGGCGACGAGACACTTTCCGGCGAATCCATCCAAAAACTGAAGACGCGGCTCGAAAAGAACGATCTCGCTCAAGGCAGCGGCGGCTACCAACAGAAAAACATCACAGGAGATTATTTAAACCGCATTGCAGGCGATAT
>DATDGC010000010.1:0-18808 GCA_036522275.1 Burkholderiales bacterium
GACGAGGTACAAGCAGGAACCGGATTTGAAATAGCAATATTGGCCGAAAATGTGTCTGGCCTCATTTACTGTCGCTGCGTAGTAAAAGTCGTTATTGTCGGTGCTCCATGTCCACTCCTTCGACTGGAAAGTGCCAGCGAAGACAGCCAAGCTGAACAAGGAACAGATGATTGCAACTGCGCCGAATGATACGTTCACGTTATCTCCCGTAACTAGCTAGGTATCCACACCTGAGACGTGTAATTAACTGCACCAAATTCAGGATGATTATGTTACTCAACAGAATGAGAATCAAGGGATTTCAGTTCTTGCACCCCCTGTGAGCCGCCAAGCGACGAAGACAAATCGGGGGAAGTGCAGCGAGCACTGTCTGAGCACGTGGCCGCGAAGCGGATCGTGCGAGTTGCGCAGCGCCCGATTTGGCCGAGGAGCGCAGGAGGAAGTCGGCGAACCGGGGCGGCCTTTCTTTGGTGACTTTCTTTGGCCGGACAAAGAAAGTCACCTGCTGCCGGCAGCCCGGCGCTTTAAACAGTCGCTGCCTGCGGGTTAATTCTCTCCAGCTTGCTGTGCAGCTTGTTTAAGGCGCTGATATAAGCCTTCGCCGATGCCACCACGATATCGGTATCCGCTCCCAGTCCATTCACGATGCGCCCGCCTTTCTGCAGCCGCACCGTCACTTCGCCCTGCGACTCGGTGCCGGTGGTGATGTTGTTGACCGAAAAAAGCTGCAGCTCAGTGCCGCTCTTGGCGATGCTTTCTATCGCCTTGAACGATGCATCCACCGGACCGCTGCCGTTCGATTCCGCGCGCCGCTCCTTGCCTGCTTCAGTGATCACCACGCTGGCATAAGGCTGTTTGCCGGTTTCCGAATGCGCTTTGAGCGACACCAGCTTGTAATGCTCCTGCACGTGAGCCGCCGCCTCTTGCGACACCAGTGCCTGCAAATCCTCGTCGAAGATTTCATGCTTCTTGTCGGCAAGCTCCTTGAAGCGCACAAACGCGGCGTTGACGGCTTCTTCCGATCCGAGTTCGATTCCCAGTTCCGTAAGGCGGTTTTTAAAAGCATTGCGTCCGGAATGTTTGCCCAATACCAGCTTGTTCGCGCCCCAGCCCACATCCTCTGCGCGCATGATTTCGTAGGTCTCGCGGTGCTTGAGCACGCCGTCCTGGTGGATTCCCGATTCATGCGCAAACGCGTTGGCGCCAACGATGGCTTTGTTGGGCTGCACGGTGAAACCGGTGATGCCCGCAACCAGCCGGCTTGCCGGAACGATCTGCGTGGTGTCAACGCGCGTATCGCATGGGAAAATGTCCTGGCGGGTGCGCACCGTCATGACGATTTCCTCCAGCGCAGCGTTGCCCGCGCGCTCGCCGAGGCCATTGATGGTACATTCAACCTGGCGCGCGCCCTGCAATACCGCAGCCAGCGAATTGGCGACCGCGAGTCCAAGGTCGTTGTGGCAATGCACCGAAAACACCACCTTGTCCGAATTGGGAATGCGCTCGCGCAATTGCTTGATGAGGTTCCCGAACTGCTGCGGCACGTTGTAGCCCACGGTATCGGGAATATTGAGCGTGGTCGCTCCGGCCTTGATCACCGCTTCCAGCACGCGGCACAGGAAATCCACTTCCGAGCGCCCGGCGTCTTCCGGTGAAAACTCCACATCGTCGGTATATTTGCGCGCCCATTGCACCGCCTTTACCGCCTGCTCAAGCACCTGCTCAGGTGGCATTCGCAGCTTTTTTTGCATGTGGATGGGAGAGGTGGCGATGAAGGTATGTACACGCGCGGCGGTCGCGCCCTTGAGCGCTGTACCCGCGCGCTCGACGTCCGCCTCGATGGCGCGCGCCAGTGCGCACACGGTGCTGTCCTTGATGGTCTTGGCGACCGCTTGCACCGATTCGAAGTCGCCGTTGCTCGCCGCCGGAAAACCGGCTTCGATGACATCCACGCGCATGCGCTCGAGCTGCCTGGCGATGCGCACTTTCTCCTCGCGCGTCATGGAAGCGCCGGGGCTCTGCTCGCCGTCGCGCAAGGTGGTGTCGAATATTATTAAACGTTCTTTCATGTCTTTCTCCGCTAGAAGATGCTGGAAATCACAATGCAGAAACCGGCCGGCGGTTTCTGAAGCTCAAAGCAAAACTGTATGGGAAAGTAGGAGTATTTAGCGCGCAAGGCGCAGCAGCAGACCTGCCAGCAGAATGTCGGCAAGGCGGGAAACTAAGCTAATGCTGCTATTGGAACTCATGATACAGAAAATATAATGCCTTTTTGGCGAATATGCAAGCACATCTGGCCAGTTGGTTATTATTGAATAGTTTTATCTCTGGAAGAAGCTCCGGCAACGGATTTGTTCTTTCTCAGTTCCCAGAACCACATAACATAGCCGGAGAGCGCGTAGGCGACGAAACCGCTGAACAGCACTATCGGCGGGTCAACGGAAATCAAGACGAATGACAGCACCAGAAGCAGCATGAACACGAAGGGCACGCTCTTGCGAAGGTTGATGTCCTTGAAGCTGTAAAAGCGAAGGTTGCTCACCATGGAGAGCCCGGCAAACACCGTCACAAACCAGGCGAGCCAGCGCACATTCCCGCCGCTCACCTGATAGTCGTTCATCACCCACACCAGCCCCGCAATCAGCGCCGCAGCGGCGGGGCTCGGCAATCCCTGGAAGAAGCGCTTGTCCGCCACCTCGGTGGCGGTGTTGAAGCGGGCGAGCCTGAGCGCCGCTCCCGCGCAGTAAACGAAAGCGGCAATCCAGCCGAGCCGGCCCATGCCCTGTAGCGCCCAAACGTAAGATACCAGCGCCGGAGCCGCGCCGAAGGATACCATGTCGGAAAGACTGTCATACTCGGCGCCAAAAGCGCTCTCGGTACGGGTAAGCCGCGCCACCCTTCCATCCAGCCCGTCGAGCACCATCGCCAGCAAAATACCCACCGCCGAATACTCGAACCGGCCGTTCATCGCCTGGACAATCGAATAGAATCCGGCAAACAGCGCCGTCGTGGTAAAGAGATTGGGCAGCAAGTAAATCCCGCGCCTGGGAAGCTTGCCCTTCAGCAGCCATTTGTTGGGTTGTTCCGGATCGTACATTTCCATAAATCACCTGAGAGCCTCTAACATCATAAAATACCTTTGCGTTGCTGGCCTACAAAGATGCGGATGCAAGGCGCGAGGGCTCAGCGCTACTCGGTGGTAACGCAAGCCCGAGCAACGCCGCAGACGCGCTTTTGGGCCGCAACCCGCAGGGACGGCGCGGAGCTCAAGGCATGCCATTGTCGCTCACCACTGGTTTAGAATTACTAAACGGCGCGGCTCGCTTCGCAGCTTGCACTTGATCCCGCGCCGTCGCAACAGGCATTTCATGGTGTTAGAGGCTCTTTGGTAATTCGGCTAGCACGCTTTCCGCAGCATACACCTTTTCGCCAATGCTGGTTTTGACCAAGACATCCTTCGGCAGGTAGACATCCACTCTCGAACCGAAACGGATGAAACCATAGCGCTGGCCGCGCGCCAGCTTATCCCCCTGCCGCACGTAGCACAGCACGCGCCGCGCAATCAATCCTGCAACTTGCACGCAAACAATGTCAAAGCCGTTCACGGTTTTGATCCACAACGCCTTGCGCTCGTTTCCCTCGGAAGCCTTGGACAGCGCGGCGTTGATGTGTTTGCCGGGATGGTACCAGTCTTTTTCCACCACGCCGTCCACCGGGCTGCGGTTGGAATGCGCGTTAAAGACGTTCATGAATACGCTGATTTTCTGCGCGTCGCGCTCGAGGTATGGGTCGCGCGCGCGTTCGACCGCGACGACGCGGCCGTCAGCCGGTGACACGACGGTATTAACATCACCGGGAATATTGCGTGGGGGATCACGAAAAAATTGCAGAATGAACAGGCTCAAAAACCACAGGGGCAGGCTGCAATACCACGGAGCGAATATCGTCACCAAGATCGAAGCGATGACCACGACTGCCAGGAATAGCCAACCCTCGCGGGCGATGATGGGATGGGGATAATTTTGCATCGTGAGGAGTAAGGAGTAAGGGGTAAGGTGCGAACCTACGGTTGCACCCCTAACATCTCTCCCCTCACACCTCACTAGTTCTTGGAAACATCCACCAGCCTGTTTTTCTTAATCCACGGCATCATGCCGCGCAGCTTCGTTCCAATCTCTTCTACCGGATGCTTGGCGGCAAGGCGGCGCATGGCTTTGAGCGAAGGCGCGCCCGCGCGGTTTTCCAGGATGAATTCCTTTGCAAACTGTCCACTCTGGATTTCCCTGAGAATTTTCTTCATCTCGGCGCGGGTCTTCTCGTTAATGATGCGCGGGCCGCGAGTAAAGTCGCCGTATTCCGCGGTGTTGGAAATCGAATAGCGCATGTTGGCAATGCCGCCTTCATAAATCAGGTCAACAATCAGCTTCACTTCATGCAGGCACTCGAAATAAGCCATCTCCGGCGCATAACCCGCTTCCACCAGCGTCTCAAACCCTGCCTGTATCAGCGCCGTCAAGCCCCCGCACAGCACCACCTGCTCGCCAAACAGGTCGGTTTCGCACTCATCACGGAAGGTGGTTTCAATCACGCCGGCGCGCGTGGCGCCTATGGCGCAAGCATAGGAAAGCGCGACATCGCGCGCCTTGCCAGAGGCGTCCTGCTTCACCGCAATCAAGCTGGGCACGCCTCCGCCCTGTGTGTAAGTCGAGCGCACCAGATGACCGGGTCCTTTCGGCGCAATCATGATGACGTCGAGATCGGCGCGCGGCACAATCTGGTCGAAGTGGATGTTGAAGCCGTGGGCAAACGCCAGCGCCGCGCCTTTCTTGATGTTCGGCTCGATTTCCTTGCGATAGACTTCGGGATGGTGCTCGTCAGGGAGCAAAATCGTCACCACATCCGCGCCTTTTACCGCCTCCCCGATTTCCTTCACCGTGAGCTTGGCTTTCTTCGCCTTGTCCCATGACGCTCCGCCTTTTCTCAGGCCCACCGTCACTTTCACGCCCGAATCCTGCAGATTATTGGCGTGTGCGTGCCCCTGTGAGCCGTAGCCGACGATGGTGACTTTTCTTCCCTTGATCAGCGACAGGTTGGCGTCCTTGTCGTAATAAACTTTCATTTTGGCCCCTTCAATTTAAACTTTAAGTATGCGCTCGCCGCGTCCGATGCCGGAGGCGCCGGTGCGCACCGTTTCCATTATCGCGCTGGGCTCCAATGCCCGCAGGAAAGCATCGAGCCTCGATCCCGGCCCGGTGAGTTCGATAGTATAGGCCTTGTCGGTCACATCAATAATGCGGCCGCGGAAAATGTCCGCCATGCGCTTCATTTCCTCGCGATCTTTGCCCGCAGCGCGGACTTTCACCAGCATCAACTCGCGCTCTATATGCTCGCCATCGTTCAAGTCCACCACTTTCACCACATCCACCAGCTTGTTCAACTGCTTGGTGATCTGTTCGATAACGTCGTCGGAACCGCGCGTGACGATGGTCATGCGAGAGAGCGTGGAGTCTTCGGTGGGCGCCACTGTAAGTGATTCGATGTTATAGCCGCGCGCCGAAAACAGGCCGGAGACGCGCGACAGGGCGCCAGCCTCATTTTCCAAAAGCAGAGAAAGAATATGTCTCATTATTATTAAGTCGGCTAAATAGGCAGAAGGTCAAAGATCTTCCGACAATATCATTTCTGATATCCCCTTGCCGCCCGGCACCATCGGATACACGTTCTCGTTTTGATCGGTGATGAAATCCATGAACACCAGGTCGTCCTTCCGGGCAAATGCTTCTTTGAGCGCCGGCTCGACGTCAGCGGGTTTCTCGATTTTCATGCCGACATGGCCGAAGCTTTCAGCGAGCTTCACGAAATCAGGTAGCGCGTCCATATAGGATTCGGCGTAGCGGTTGCCATGGAAGAATTGTTGCCACTGCCGCACCATGCCCATGTAGCGGTTGTTGACGTTCACGATCTTGATCGGCAACCTGTATTGCTTGCAGGTGGAAAGCTCCTGAATGCACATCTGGATGCTCGCTTCGCCGGTCACGCACGCTACGGTTGCGCCCGGGTTTGCGAACTGCACGCCCATCGCCGCAGGCAAACCGAAGCCCATGGTGCCCAGTCCGCCGGAATTGATCCAGCGGCGCGGCTTGTTGAACTTGTAAAACTGCGCCGCCCACATCTGGTGCTGGCCGACATCCGAGGTGACGAAAGCATTCCCTTTGGTAACCTCGTAGAGCTTCTCCAGCACTAGCTGTGGCTTGATGATCGGGCTCGAACGGTCGTATTTGAGGCAATCCTTGGACCTCCAAGCCTGGATTTGCGTCCACCAGGGCTTGAGCACCGAGGCATCGGGCTTTTCCTTGGATGATTCGAGAAGCTTGATTATTTCCTGAAGCACGTCCTTGACGTTGCCGACGATGGGCACATCCACCTTGACGCGCTTGGAAATCGAGGAGGGATCAATATCAATGTGGATGATTTTGCGATTCGGGTCGTAAAAATGCTTGGGATTGCCGATCACCCGGTCATCAAAGCGCGCGCCGATCGCGAGCAGCACATCGCAGTGCTGCATCGCCATGTTGGCTTCATAAGTGCCGTGCATGCCGAGCATTCCGACGAACAGCGGATCGGTCGCGGGATATCCGCCCAAGCCCATCAGCGTGTTGGTGCAGGGGAAGCCGAGCATGCGCACGAGACGGGTCAATTCGTCCGAAGCCGCATTGAGTATCACCCCTCCACCGGTGTAAATCATCGGGCGCTTGGCTTCCATCAAAAGCTGCACCGCTTTCTTGATCTGTCCCGGATGCCCTTTAGTCACCGGGTTGTAGGAGCGCATACTGATGGTTTCCGGATAAACAAACTCGGTTTTCTGTTGCGTGACGTCTTTGGGAATATCCACCAGCACCGGTCCTGGACGGCCGGTGCTAGCAAGGTAAAACGCCTTCTTGATGGTGATGGCGAGGTCTTTCACGTCCTTCACCAGGAAGTTGTGCTTGACGCAGGGACGGGTGATGCCCACCGTATCGCATTCCTGGAATGCATCCAGGCCGATGGCGTGGGTTGGCACCTGGCCGGTAATAATGACCAAGGGGATCGAATCCATGTAGGCGGTGGCAATGCCCGTCACCGCATTGGTCACGCCCGGGCCGGACGTGACAAGGCACACCCCCATTTTATTGGAGGAACGCGAATAGCCGTCGGCGGCATGCGCAGCGCCCTGCTCATGCCGGACCAAAATGTGCTTGACCTTGTCCTGCTTGAAGAGTTCGTCGTAAATAAACAGCACCGCGCCACCGGGGTAGCCGAATATATGTTCGACCTTTTCTTCCTGCAGGCAACGCACTACAATCTCTGCGCCCGTCAGTTCCATCGTTTTAAATCGCTCCATCGCGTTAAACCGCTAAATAAGTTGAGGAATCTTTAACATTACCGTTTCGCTGATTTTTGGTCAAGTGCAAGCTGACCGTGGCTTGCGCCGCATGAACTGCATCGTTACCATCACTTGAGCCCACGAGGTTGATTTAACTGGCTACCTATCAGGAACTCTCCAATTTTCTGGCTGGAGTGGAACGTCGCGCCTATAAACAGGCGCTGTTCGCAGTGCGGAATGAAGATACTGCGCTGGATATCGTCCAGGACGCGATGCTCAAGCTTGCCGAGAAATACGCGGCAAAACCGCTTGCGCAATTGCCCCTGTTGTTTCAGCGTATCCTGCAAAACACCATTCGTGACTACTACCGCAGGCAGAAGGTGCGGTCGCTGTGGATCACCCTGTTTTCCGCTCTTACTCACGGCGACGATGAAGAGGAGCGCGACCCCCTGGAAACTTTGCGTCCCGGGGATGCTTCAAAGCCGGCAGACGGGCCCTTTGAGCAGCTTGAACAAGCTCAAATTGTTGCTATTATTGAACAAGCATTGGAAAGCTTGCCGGGGCGTCAACGCCAGGCGTTCCTGCTGCGTTATTGGGAAGATATGGACGTCGCCGAAACCGCGGCCGTGATGGGCTGCTCGCAAGGCAGCGTCAAAACGCATTGTTCCAGGGCAACGCATGCGCTTGCCGCTATACTGAAACAAAGAGGAGTCGAACTATGAACGAACATGACCTGGGAAGAAAAATCGCCAGGCATTTGGAGCAAGGGGCAAACCAGCTCAGGCAAGGCATGCTCTATCGCCTGCAGGCCGCGCGCAACGCCGCTATGCAGAAATACCACGCTCAACCGGCAATCGGTTTGGCGGGGGTGGGGCTTGCCGCTTTCCGGCTCCGCCACGGCCAGTTGCTAAGCGCCCGGATCCTGCTGCCGCTGGCGTTTCTGCTGCTGAGTCTGGGCGGCATCGTTTACTGGCAAACCGTCCAGCAAAATAACGATGTCGAGGAAATCGACACACATCTGCTGATCGATGATCTGCCCCTCAACGCTTACCTCGACAAGGATTTTGATGCATGGCTAAAGCGCTCCTCCTTGTGATTCTCTTATTAAGTTTCATCTCCCCCGCTTTTGCCGCTGCTACCAAAGCACCGACCTGGGCGGAACTAACGCCCGCGCAGAAGGAAATTCTCGCTCCGCTGGAACAGGATTGGAACAGCATGGAGCCGCAACGACGCAAGAAATGGCTGAATTTAGCCGAGCGTTATCCCCAAATGACCCCTGAGCAGCAGCAACGGGTGCATTCGCGGATGCAGGAATGGGCCAAGCTCACCCCTGAGCAGCGCGCACAGGCGCGTGAGAAGTTCAAGTACATGGAGCGGCTGCCACCCGAAAAACGGCAGGAAATCAAAAGAAAATGGGATCAATACCAGGAAGAACGAAACCGCCAATCCCCTGCCACGCCACAGCCCCCCGCCACCGCGCCTGACGCGGCAACCCAGCCGGCGCGCTAAAGAGTAAAATCAACAACTCTCCCTTCTCACTCCTTACCCCTCACGCTTCATCGTCTTTCCACCCACCACATCATTGCCATTGCGGCAGCAAAAAACAAAAGTGTAGGTGCGGCTGCGGAAAATAACGGCGGCCAGTCGTTCAATAGGCCAAGGTGGGCAAACAGCTTGTTCAGGAAATGAAACCCCAAGCCGAGCATGATCCCGGCAAATATTTTTGCGCTGATGCCGCCGGTGCGCCTCTGATATTGAGCGAAGGGAAGAGCCAGCATCATCATTACCAGCACCGCCAGCGGGTAAGTGAGCTTGGTCCACAGTGCGAGATCATGGCGCGTGGTTTTCTGGTTATTTTCGCGCAAGTGCTGGGTGTACACATAAAGGTTCCACGCCGACATCTGCTCGGGCACCACCAACAACACGTTCAGGATGTCGGGATTTAAAACCGAATACCAGTTCGCCTCCGCAACCGAGTCCACCGTGGTATGGTTGTCATCAAAGTGGGTCTGCACCACGTCGCGCAGGCGCCATTTGTTGTCCTTGAGATAATTGCCCTTCTGCGCAAAACTGATGGCGCGCAGGCGCTGCTGCGGGTCGAATTCGTAAATTTTCACCCCGATCAGCGTGGTATCGGGAAGGATTTGCGACACATTTACGAAACTCATATCATCCTTTACCCACAACCCGGAGCGGAATTCCTGCGCCACCACCAGGCTTAATGCTTTGAGGCGCAATTGTTGAGCGGCACGCTCGCTTAAGGGGGCGATGAATTCGCCGAACACAAAAGTCAACACCACAAAAATCAGGCCGGTCTGCAGAATCGAGAAAATCATGCCTTGCGTCGACACCCCGGAGACGCGCATCACTGTGTATTCGGAATGCACCACCAGTTGCGCCAGCGCGAACAGGGTGCCAATCAGCGCCACGATGGGAAATAATTCATACACATGGCCGGGCACCCTGAACAGTACATAGAGAAGGACGTGCTGCAGTTGGTAATTAGCGCGGCCCAAATCGCCCAGCTCATGAATCAAGTCAAGTAGCGCGAACAGTCCAAGCAGCGCGGCAAAGACCAGCAGGGTGCTGCTGATAATATGCTGTCTGAGATAGCGGTTGAATATCCTCATCATTTAATTCGGAATAATGAAAACACTGCGAGGCGCCGGTAAAACAGCAACAGCAGCAGCAACAACATGAATACGTGCACTCCCCAGAAACCTAGCGTCAGATTGATTTTCTGCTGTGCCACGAGTCCCCGGGCGATGCTTAAACTGTTGCTGTAAACCATGTACACCGCGAGCGCCAGAATCAGGTTGAAAGAGCGCCCGACGCGCGGGTTGACAAAGCTCAAGGGAATCGCCAGCAGCGCGAGAAGCAACGCGCTCAAAGGCAGCCCAGCGCGCCACACAAATTCGGCGAGGCTCGCCGGACTGCCTTCACGCAGCAAATGGAGTGTGGGCGTTCCGCGTCTCTGCGGCTCTACTTGTTTCGCCTCATACGGCTCAATGCGTATTTCGTATTTGTCAAAATCCGCGATTTTGTAATCGGGGGAGCCGGGCAACCCTTCGTAGCGCCGGCCATGTAACAGCACCAGGAAACGGTCGCCATTCTCGCGCGTTTCCTGATAGCCGTTTTTCGCCATCAAGATATCCAATTGCTGGTGCTCCACCGAGCTCACGAAAATATCGGATACGGTGTTGCCCTCTCCTGCCGCGCTTCCCACGAAATACACGCGCTCCGCTTGCCTGGATTCGCGGAACACTCCGGGCGTGGGGGTGGCGACCTCATCGGTGGCTTCCATCTGCCGCCGGTATTCTTCACTCTTGCCGAATGCCCACGGTGAAAGGAACAGGCTCAATACCGCGATTATGATAACTAGTGGAACGGCAAACATGAGCACCGGACGGATCCAGGAGGTAATGCTGATGCCGGAACTGAGCCAGACGATCATTTCTGAATCCCGGTAACTGCGGGTCAGGCTTAGCAACACCGAAATAAACAGGGTCAACGCCAGCAATACCGGAAGATTGTAGATCGCCATGAAGCCGAGCAGAGCGATCACACCCTCGGGAGCAACCGCTCCGCTCGCGGCGGCGCCCAAGAAACGTACCAGCTGTGTGACTATGATGATGGCGAACATCACCACAAACACCGCCAACGATAGATCAGCGAATTCACGTAACAAAGCACGGCGGAAGATCACGATTCCCTCACTTGCTCTTTTTGACTTTTCATAAAAACTCTGTGGATAATGCAGTGTTGTCCGGCATTATTGGAAAATTATCGGAAGGAGTGAAGTGTGGAATTTAGCATAAAAATTGGCGGCTTGGAAAAGCAGCGCAGCGCCTGCTTGGTGGCCGGAGTGTTCGCACTGCGCAATCTCTCTCCTTCGGCGAGCTTGATAGACCGGGTATCCGGCGGCTACCTGAGCGGCATCACCCGCCGCGGCGACATGCAGGGAAAGGCCGGCTCCACCCTGCTGTTGCATAACGTGCCGCGGGTAGCCTCCGAGCGCGTCCTGCTGGTGGGCCTGGGACGCGAGCAGGAATTCAATGAGCAGCAATATCTCGATGCGGTGCGCGCGGCCGTCAAGACGCTCAATGAAACCGGCGTGCCGGAAGCCGTGCTGGGCCTCGCCGAGCTGCCGGTCAAGAAGCGCGACATCGCCTGGAAAATCTTGCAAGCCGTTCTGGTGGCAATGGACTCCACCTACCGCTTCGACCGCCTGAAAAGCAAGCACGATGAAGAAAAGAAACAGCTTGGCAAATTAACCTTGACGGTGGGGCGCAGCGAGTTGAATCGAGGCGAAACAGCACTCAAGCAGGCGATTGCCATCGCCGAGGGGGTAAAGCTCACCAAGGACCTGGGCAATTTACCGCCCAACATCTGTACCCCGAGCTATCTCGCAGAACAGGCTTTGCAAATCGCCAAAAAACACCACCTCAAAGCCGAGGTGCTGGAGCAAAAAGACATGGAAAAGCTCGGCATGGGCTCGCTGTTGTCGGTTGCCCAAGGCAGCCATCAACCGCCCAAGCTTATCGTGCTGCAATATTCGGGCACGGCCAAAAAGCAAAAACCGGTGGTGCTGGTCGGCAAGGGCATAACTTTCGACACCGGCGGCATCTCAATCAAGCCCGCTGCGGAAATGGATGAAATGAAATTCGACATGTGCGGCGCGGCGAGCGTGCTGGGCTCAATCAAGGCGGTAGCGCAAATGCGCCTGCCGCTTAACGTGGTGGGCATCATTCCCACCACCGAAAACATGCCAAGCGGCAACGCCAGCCGGCCGGGCGATATTGTCACCAGCATGTCCGGGCAAACCATCGAAATTCTCAATACCGACGCCGAAGGCCGCCTCATCCTGTGCGATGCGCTCACCTACGCAGATCGTTTCGATCCGGCCGCAGTGATTGACATCGCCACACTCACCGGCGCTTGCGTGATTGCCCTCGGCCATGTCGCATCCGGCCTATACAGCAGTGATGAAGCTCTGGCACGCGAGCTGCTTCACGCGGGCGAATACGCGCACGACCGTGCCTGGCAGATGCCGCTGTGGGACGATTACCAGGATCAGTTGAAAAGCAATTTTGCCGACATGGCGAACATCGGCGGCCGCCCGGCGGGGAGCATCACCGCAGCTTGTTTCCTGTCGCGCTTTACCAAGAAATACTCCTGGGCGCACCTGGATATCGCAGGCACGGCGTGGAAGAGCGGCAAGGAAAAAGGCGCCACCGGACGGCCCGTGCCATTACTTACGCAATTCCTGATACAGAGAGCAGCCAAAGCATAACACCGATGACGCAGATTGATTTCTATTCTCATGCGGACAACAAGCTGCAAGCTGCCTGCAGCTTGAGCGCTAAAGCGCTGGAACGCGGCCTGCGCGTGATGATTTACACCGCCGACGCCGACACCACGGATAAGCTCGACAGGCTGATGTGGTGCTACCCTGCCATCGGATTCATACCGCATTGCCGCGCCACCGACCTGCTGGCAGCAGAGACACCGGTAATTATTGATCATCTCGCCGAGCCGCTTCCCCACGACGAGGTGCTGCTCAATTTGCATACTGACTACCCGCCGTTTTTCAGCCGCTTTCAGCGCCTGATCGAGATTGTGAGCACAGATGAAAAAGACGGACAGGCGGGACGCGTGCGCTTTCGTTTCTACCGCGACCGGGGCTACGAGATTCATCACCACGATCTCAGCCAATCCCCGGCTTCATTATAAAAAGCCCCATGGCAAAACAGGACGATATCCTGGATAAAATGGATGTGCTGATGAAAAAACACAGCGCGCAGGGCGGTGGCGAAGCCATACCCACGCTCACCGACGTCATTGTCGGCAGCGCGGCTCAAGCAGGCTTGCCCGCAGTGAGCGCAGAGCAGGTGGAAGCGCTTGCCATCGAAATCTATCAACACGTCCTGCTAAATCTCGATACTCGCATCAACAACGAGCTGCAGCAGCACCTCAAGCCGCAAATTGCAACGATGTTGGAGCAGGTGCTGGATGGAATGCTTGCCGAGCTTAAGAACAGCATCAAGAGAATGGTTGACGACGCAGTAGCCCATGCGCTGGATGCGCAACTGGAGCATCACCAAAAACTGAGCCAATCTTCCCATCTCGCCAGCAAGCGCTCTGGCGGCGATAAGTTATAATCGCCTTTCCTCTAAATTCGCCGCAACGCATGGAACTCGCCAAGAGTTTTAATCCGCACGCCATCGAGGAGCGCTGGTATGGCGAATGGGAAAAGCGCGGCTATTTTCGTCATCGTTCCTCAGACCTATCCACGTCGCCTGCGCCGTCGGCGGATGCGGATACGCGAAAGCGAGGAGGAGCCGGCGAGACAGTGCAAGAGGAAGCACGGCGAGCCGGTGACAACGCAGCTGACAAAGTAGCCGCGCCGCCCACGCCGCAGACGTATTGCATTCAGTTGCCGCCGCCCAATGTCACCGGCACCCTCCACATGGGGCATGCGTTCCAGCAGACGCTGATGGACATCCTTATCCGCTACCACCGTATGTGTGGCTTCAACACCAATTGGGTGATGGGCACCGATCACGCCGGAATCGCCACGCAAATTGTGGTCGAACGCCAGCTCGAAATGGAAAACAAGATGCGCCGCGACCTCGGGCGCGAGAAATTCATCGAACGCGTCTGGCAATGGAAGCAACAGTCGGGCGCCACCATCACGCGCCAGATGCGCCGCCTGGGTGTTTCTGGCAACTGGGATTACGCGAGCAGTGATGGCCAGCACGCGGGTTACTTCACGATGGACGAGCGCATGTCGCGCGCAGTCATCGAAGTCTTCGTGCAGCTCCACGAGCAAGGCTTGATCTATCGCGGCAAGCGGCTGGTCAACTGGGACCCGGTTCTTGGCACCGCGGTGTCCGACTTGGAAGTGGACAGCGAGGAAGAGGACGGCAAGATCTGGGAGATCCGTTATCCCCTCGAAGACGGGAGCGGGTCTGTGGTGGTCGCCACCACGCGACCGGAAACCATGCTGGGCGACGTCGCGGTAGCGGTCAACCCAGGAGATAAACGCTACAAATCGCTCGTTGGCAAGCGTGTCATTTTACCGCTTACCGGCCGCGCCATTCCCGTGATCGCCGATGAATACGTGGACCCTGTATTCGGCACCGGCTGCGTGAAAATCACTCCGGCGCACGATTTCAACGACTATACAGTAGGCCAACGGCACGGCTTGCCGCAAATCAACATTCTCACGCTTGAAGCCAAGCTCAATGACAACACGTCGCCAGCCTACCGAGGCCTCGACCGCTTCGAGGCGCGCAAGCGCGTGCTCGCAGACCTGAAGTCGCAGGAGCTGCTAGTCTCGGAGAAGCCCCACAAGCTGCGCGTACCGCGCTCGGGACGCACCGGAGAAATTGTCGAGCCGATGCTTACCGATCAGTGGTTCGTGAAAATGGATGGCCTCGCGAAGCTGGGGCTGGAGGCCGCGGAAAAGGGCGAAGTGAAATTTTTTCCCGGGCACTGGGCAACGACCTACAACCAATGGCTCGAGAATATCCAGGACTGGTGCATCTCGCGCCAGCTTTGGTGGGGACACCAGATTCCCGCATGGTACGACGACAAAGGCAACTTTTACGTCTCGCGCAACGAAGAAGAAGCGCGAAAGAAAGCTGGAGGCAAAAAACTTTCCCGCGATCCGGACGTGCTCGATACCTGGTTTTCCTCGGCACTGGTGCCATTCTCCTCGCTCGGCTGGCCGGTAAAAACCAAAGATCTCGACCTTTTTCTGCCTTCGTCGGTGCTGGTCACAGGCTTCGACATCATCTTCTTCTGGGTCGCCCGGATGATCATGATGACGCTGCACTTCACCAAGAAAGTGCCGTTCCGTCACGTCTACATCAACGCCATCGTGCGCGACGCCGAAGGCCAGAAGATGTCGAAGTCCAAGGGCAACACGCTCGATCCGCTCGATCTGATAGACGGCATCACGCTCGACAAGCTGCTGGCGAAATCGACCGTCGGCCTGCTGCGCACCGAGCACAAGGCAAAGATCGAAAAGTACATCCGCAACCATTACCCGAACGGCATACCCTCTTACGGCGCCGATGCGATGCGCTTCACGTTCGCCTCTCTAGCCAGCTTCGCGCGCACCCTCAATTTCGACCTCAATCGCTGCGACGGCTACCAAAACTTTTGCAACAAGCTGTGGAATGCGGCGCGCTTCGTGCTCATGAACTGCGAGGGCAAAGACTGCGGTGCCGACGAATCGAAGCCGGTCACGCTATCATTCATCGACCGCTGGATCGTCAGTCAGCTTCAGCGCGCAGAAGCTGAGGTGGAAAAAGGCTTTTCCGAGTACCGATTCGACAATGTCGCGAGCGCCAGTTACAAATTTGTGTGGAACGAATACTGCGACTGGTACGTCGAGCTCTCCAAGGTGCGGCTCGCCTCAACCGACGAGGCAGTTCGGCGCGGAACGCGCAAGACGCTGGTGCGCGTGCTCGAAGCGGCACTGCGACTTGCGCACCCGATCATTCCATTCATTACCGAGGAGCTGTGGCAACGGGTCGCGTCACTTGCCGGAAAGACCGGTGAAAGTATCATGCTCGCGCCCTACCCCAAATCCCAGCCGGAAAAGATCGACGAGGAAGCGGAACGTGATATGGCGGTACTCATGGAGTGGACGAACGCGCCACGAAATCTTCGGAGTGAAGCAAACATTTCCCCCGCAACGCGGGTTTCGCTTCTTGCTACCGAATATCCGCAGACCTCAGATATCAATTCCACCGTGATGTCTGTTGTGTCTCTGGCTCGTCTGAGCGAATTCAAGAAAGTCGAAACTTTGCCGGCATCGAATTCTCCGGTTTCAGTTGTCGGAACAGCACGCCTGATGTTGGACATAAAGGTCGACCCGGCAATTGAACGCGTGCGGCTGAAAAAGGAAATCGCGCGGCTGGAAAGCGAGATCGCCAAGGCGAAAACCAAACTCGCCAATCACGATTTCGTGGAGCGCGCCCCCGCTCAAGTCATCGCCCAAGAAAAAAAACGCCTCGCCGATTTTGGCGCAACGCTGGAAAAACTCACCGCGCAACTGGAAAAACTGGGCTAAGGATAATATCTTTCTGGCGGGCTTGCGGCAGGCGAATCAACGCTTTTTCATGAAGAAAATAAATTCCCCGCTGGTCTCAGACTGCGACAGCAATTCGTTTCCTGTCTGCCTGGAAAACGCCTGAAAATCCTTGACCGAGCCGGGGTCGGTGGCAAGCACCTTCAATACCTGCCCCGAAGTCATTTCAGCCAGCGTTTTCTTGGTGCGCAGAATCGGCAGCGGGCAATTCAAGCCCCGGGTGTCGATTTCCTTGTCGAAGTTCATGGTGCAGCTCCTGTGAGCGGCAGCCCGCCTCGCACCCAGGCGTTGACACCGCCTTGCAGGTGATACAACTTGCTGAAACCCTTGCCTGCAAAAAATGTGCAAGCCTGCGCCGAGCGCGCGCCCGACTGGCAATAAAACACCGTGATCGTTGCGCTATCCCACTCCCCTGCCTTGGGCGGCAGCAGATGCAGGGGAATATGCAGCGCGCCCTGGATCATCCCGCGCGCCACCTCGGCATCGCTGCGCACGTCTATCAGCCTTAAGTTTCCGCCGGATTGCATTTCCTGCAATTCGGCGGGGGCGATTTCCTTAAAATCATGCATGTGGAAATTGTAAGATGATAGGGGAATTTAATACAGCAAACATTTCGCCCGCGGCAATAGCGCGGAAAAGCGTTTCAAAAGATGCTAATCTTGCGGTCGAGCAACAGTTGCGAGAGCCGGACATTGGCGGCGGACAGGCGGTTCACCAATATTTCAAGAAAAGCACGGTTAAATTGATGGCGGCAGTTCTCCGAGGCCTGCGCCAATGATTCGGAAGTGATTTCAATCGCGGTAATGTCGCTCACCGAGGTAATGCTGGCGCTGCGCGTGAACTGGGTTTTTCCCAGATATGCCATTTCGCCGAAGCATTCTCCGGGCTGCAATACATTAAGCAGCTTGCCCTCCTTGCTCACGTTAACTTCCCCCGAAGCAAGAATAAAAAACGATTTGCCGATTCCTCCCTCTTTAATCAGGGTGACCCCCGGCGGGTGCTTGCGCCAGCGGGTAATGCGCATCACTTCCCAAAGCTCGACGTCGCTGAATTGACTGAAGAACGCCAGCTTGCGCAGGATATCAAACCTTTCGCCTTCGGACACATCCTCCTTGGGTTTTTCCAGGTTGTTGAACGCTTCAATAAGCTTCTGGGCAAATTCTTCCCAGGTTTGGTAGCGGGTCTCCAGATCCTTGCGCAGCGCGGTTTTGACGATCACATCCAGATGCGGCGGAATATCAGGGCGGTGCAGGCTCGGCGGTGGCGGGTCCACATTGATAATCTGGTAAATCGTGCTGTAATTATTGTTCCCGGTGAACGGCAACCTGCCGGTCAGCAATTGGTACATTACCACGCCCAGGGAAAAAATATCGGTTTGGTGAGTCAGCGGCTGTTCTTTCACCTGTTGCGGCGACATGTAGGCCGGAGAGCCGACGCCGATAATCTGCGTGGTGTCGGTCTGCTCGGTGAGCGCCGCTCCGAAATCGGAAATTTTGATGTCCAGGCCGTCGCTGAACAAAATATTCGCCGGCTTGATGTCGCGATGGATAATGCCGTGGCGGTGAGCAAACGCCAATGCCTTGCTGCACTTGAAAATGATCTCGATGACCTTGTCTATCGGCAGCAGATTTTCGACTTTGCAATACTTTTCCAGCGTCCCGCCCGGTACATACTCCATAACGATGTAGCAGAGCTGGTCCTCGGCTACGGCATCGTAAATGGCCACAATATGAGGGTGCGAAAGTTTGCCCACCAGCGAGGCTTCGGTGAGGAACAGCTTTTTATAGCGCCGTCCCTGTTGTTTGTCGCGCAACGCTTCTGAATTGACCAGCTTTATCGCCACCTGGCGCGCGGCAAACGGGTCGTTGGCAAGGAAAACCGCGCTGGTTGCCCCCTTCCCCAGCTCCTTCACGATTTCATATTTGCCGATTTGTTCCATGGTCACGGCACGATAGATGGATTATGCATACAATATAGGGAACCTCTAATTAAGTCCTCCGCGGATTGCGTTACTGGCAAAATGCGGATGGATGCAAGGCACGCGACGAAGGTCGTAGCCGGGACTACGAAGCCGAGGAGCGCAACGACGCAGACGCCGCATTTTACCGCAACCCGAAAGGGACGGCTGCCGCGACACGGTCAGCGAAGCTTGGGGTGCGGGAGCGGCAGCATGAGCGCCCCGTTTTACGGTGTTTCTTGCAGCAGCTTGCGCCCCTTCCCGCTCCACGCTACGCGAGTCCGAGTCCGGAGCGCTTGTCCCTGCGGTCTGCTTTGTCGCTCGGCTTGTGAAGGGGGGTCAACCATTCACTGCGCCTCGCTTCGCGCATCCCATCCCGGAAAGC
>DATDGC010000011.1:0-10990 GCA_036522275.1 Burkholderiales bacterium
GCTTTCCGGGATGGGATGCGCGAAGCGAGGCGCAGTGAATGGTTGACCCCCCTTCACAAGCCGAGCGACAAAGCAGACCGCAGGGACAAGCGCTCCGGACTCGGACTCGCGTAGCGTGGAGCGGGAAGGGGCGCAAGCTGCCGCAAGAAACACCGTAAAACGGGGCGCTCATGCTGCCGCTCCCGCACCCCAAGCTTCGCTGACCGTGTCGCGGCAGCCGTCCCTTTCGGGTTGCGGTAAAATGCGGCGTCTGCGGCGTTGCGCTCCTCGGCTTCGTAGTCCGAGCTACGACCTTCGTCGCGCGCCTTGCATCCATCCGCATTTTGCCAGCAACGCAATCCGCGGAGGACTTAATCAGAGGTTCCCTTGCCCTTGAAAGTCTCGCAACTCTATGTCGGGCTCATGTCCGGCACCAGTCTCGATGGCGTGGACGCGGTGCTCGCCGACTTCAGTCATAGCCCATGGCGACTGAGTCATCATGTTTACCGGCCTTATAGCGAGGCATTACGCAAACAACTGTTGTTGCTGCAGCATCCCAACGCGAATGAATTGCACCATGCCATGCTTGCCGCAAACGAGCTTGCGCGTTGCTATGCCGCGGCGGCCAATGAATTGCTGGCGCAGGCGCGCACTGAGCCGGAACAAGTAGTCGCTATCGGCTGTCATGGGCAGACGGTGCGCCACAATCCGCAACAAGGCTACAGCCTGCAGCTATGCAACGCAGCCTTGCTCACCGAGTTGTGCGGAATCAGCGTGGTTTGTGATTTCCGCAGCCGCGATATCGCAGCCGGGGGGAACGGCGCGCCGCTGGTGCCGGCGTTTCACCACGCGCTTTTTCCCAATCCGAATGCGCACCGGGTAATCGTGAATATCGGGGGCATCAGCAATCTCACCAATTTGCCACTCAAAGGTAACGCTTACGGTTTTGACTGCGGCCCTGGCAACATGTTGCTGGATGCTTGGTGCGAAACCCAAACCGGCCAGCGTTTCGATGCAGATGGCGCGTGGGCGGCAAACGGAAAAATCATTCCCGAATTATTGAAACGCTTGCTTACCCATCCGTTCTTCAGGCAACCTCCACCGAAAAGCTGCGGCCGCGAACAATTCAATCTGCAGTGGTTGAACAGTTTTTTGTCAGGAAAAGAAGCGGCTCACGACGTACAGGCCACGCTGTTGGCGTTGACCGTGCAAAGTATTGCGCAAGCAGTCTCAGAATACTGCTCAGGCGTGGAGGAAATTTATTTATGCGGCGGCGGTGCGCGCAACAAGGCGTTGGTTGAGAAGATGCGCCAAGCCTTGCCCGGGATTGAAACCGATGTTACCGATGCGCTGGGAATCAATGCACAAGCGCTTGAGGCCTACGCATTCGCCTGGCTTGCCTGGCAGACGATTCAGGGAAAACCGGGGAATCTGCCGCAAACAACCGGCGCCAAAGGCAAGCGCATACTGGGAGCGATTTACAAGAAATAAAAGTTAAGCCGAGAAAGACGAACCGCAACCGCAAGTGGAAACAGCGTTGGGATTTTTGATCACAAATTGCGCGCCTTCCGCACCTTCCTGGTAGTCAATTTCCGCTCCCGCCAGATACTGGAAACTCATCGGATCTATCAACAACGTCACGCCGTTTCTTTCCATTGACGTGTCATCTTCGTTCACCACTTCGTCAAAAGTAAAACCGTACTGGAAACCGGAGCAGCCGCCACCCGTCACGAATACCCGCAACTTCAGATCGGGATTGCCTTCCTCGTCAATCAACTGCTTGACTTTGCACGCCGCGTTTTCGGTAAAAATTAGGGGCACCGGGATTTCAGTCATGGTGTTCATTTCACACTCCTAAAACAATATAACTCAGACAAGCATTATCCTCCCCCGTTCCCGCCTGGGTCAATCGCTGCTTGCCGGCTTGAATACTAGGACCTTCTCGGCATTCTCGCTGTCCTGATAAACCAGCCTGCCTTGTACCACTGCTCCCAACTGGATTTCCAGGGTTTTATAGTAGACATCGCCGGTGACATTGGATTTTGCCTGCAATTCAATGTAATCGCTGGCATGCACCGGGCCAATCACGCTGCCGTTGATCACCACATGAGAGACACGGATCTCGCCCTCGATTCGCGCCTGCTCACTCAGCACCAGGGTACTCGGGGCTTCACTATTCGCAACAACGTTTCCGCGGACATGCCCATCCACGCGCAATCCGCCGGTGAAATTCACATTGCCTTCGATACTGGTGCCCGCGCCAATCAGGCAATCAATGCGGTTTTGCGGTTTACTTGGCCTTTTACCAAACATGCGTCATCCTCCATTCAAGACAGGTTAACGGTCTGCATGAGTCTCGCCTCGCTCGCGCCGTTTTCAAACACACGCACCTGTACGCTTTTTGCCACTGCGCCCGGCTCAATCCGGAAACTGCCTTCGACCCTCTGGTAATACTTGAAATTGATATTATACGCCTGAAGATCGGGTCCGTTTTCATCGGGGATTGTCATCACGCTTTTTTGGCCGTTATACAGCACGTCAATGACAAATTGCAATTTACCCTGAAATTCCTTTTGTCTTGGCCCCATCTGCAGCAGCAACAAGCGATAGCGGTATTCGCCGGGCAAGGTGTCAGGCTCGACATTGAACCGGTAAATGCTCACCGCTTCCTTGCTGCCCGCCGAAAGCAGGCTCTGAAAAAAAGCCAGGTCTTCCTTCAGACCGGTGTTCTCGTCGCTTAAGTCTTTTACCTGTTTTGCCAAATCCCCATAGGTTGAGCGTTCGATTTGAAGTTGGCGCTCGCTAGCGGCCACCTCGTGATGCATAGCCGCATTTTCAGTTTGCAGGCGCGCGTTGAGTTCGGCCTGGCGTGCCATTTCGAGTTCGGCTTGGCCGCTGTCAAACCCGGCGAATTTTCTGCCGCTATCGTACATCCACCAAGCCAGTGCCAAAACCAGCGTGATCATCAGTATCATGACCAGCCAGCGCCAATACCAGGCGACTTGCGTGCGCACCGCCACGCGCGGCGCGGCAATGCCGAATTTACGCCTCAGCGCCTTAATCATGGCAAGAACCTATCTCAGGGATACTCACGTGTGCGACGGCGGCGATTTTGATGCCAGTTCAAGGCGCGAGCCGCGCGGTTTGGTTATTCCAAATAAGCGGCGAGCAACGCTGAAATGGCGCGAAATCGCCTCGTCCCGCAGGGTTGCGGTTAAAATGCGCGCCTGCTGCGTTGCTCGTCGTTGCATATGAGTAACTATGCGGCCTCCTCGCGCCTTGCATCCATCGCATTTTAGACCGCAACGCAACACGAGGGTATCCCTGAGATAGGTTCTACGGAAGCAGCGCGGCATGATGCAAACCTGCTGATTCGGGAAATTCAAACATGATGTTCATGTTTTGCACTGCTTGTCCCGCCGCTCCTTTGACCAGATTATCAATGACCGACAGCACCACCACGGTATCTCCGTCTTGCGGGCGGTGCACGGCGATGCGGCAATAATTCGCTCCGCGCACCGAGCGCGTGTCCGGATGGCTGCCTGGGGGCATCACATCAACAAACTCTTCCGCCGCGTAGCGCTTTTCAAACAGCGCTTGCACCTCGACTTCGTGTGTCAAGCGCGCATAAAGCGTGGCGTGTATGCCGCGGATCATAGGAGTAAGGTGCGGCACAAATGTGAGCCCCACCTCCTTGCCGGCAACGCAGGCCAAGCCCTGCCTGATTTCGGGCCAATGACGGTGGCCGCTAACGCCGTAGGCCTTGAAATTGTCTGACGCTTCGCCAAACAGCGTGTCAATATCCGCTTTGCGCCCCGCGCCGGAGACCCCGGATTTGGCATCAGCGATCAGATGCCCCGCATCCACCACGCCTGCTTCGATGAGCGGCAAAAAACCAAGCTGCACCGCGGTTGGATAACATCCGGGGTTCGCTATCAAGTGTGCTTGCCTGATTTTGTCGCGGTTGATTTCCGGCAATCCGTATACCGCCTCGCTTAGCAGCTGCGGGCATGCATGTGGCATACCATACCATTTTTCCCAGGTCGCGGCATCCTTGAGACGGAAATCAGCGGCTAAATCTATCACCCGCACGCCGGCATCCAACAGAGCTTTCGCCTGCTGCATGGCAATGCCGTTGGGGGTTGCGAAAAACACCACATCGCATGAATCCAGCTCCGCATCCGCGGGATCCACAAATTTCAACTCGACCATGCCGCGCAAGCTCGGGAACAGTTCGCTAACTTCCATCCCGGCCTCGCTGCGCGAAGTGATCACGCTTACGCTCACTTTAGGATGATGCATGAGCAAGCGCAGCAGCTCGACTCCGGTATATCCGGTGCCTCCGACAATTCCGACTTTCAGCATAAATTCCTTGTTAATCTGCAACAAACCTGCATGATGGTAAACAGCCCAAGCAGATAAGGCAATTAAAAAGCCGCCAGCGGCGGCTTTTTATCTTTAAAAAAATACTTTAGCGCTTGGAAAACTGTTTGCGCCGCCGCGCTTTGTGCAGACCCACTTTCTTGCGCTCCACTTCACGCGCATCGCGCGTAACCAAGCCCGCTTTCCTCAAGACTGGCTTGAGCGTAGCGTCGTAATCAATCAATGCGCGGGTAATGCCATGCCGCACCGCCCCTGCCTGGCCCGATTCACCGCCACCCTGCACATTCACCATGATGTCAAAAGTAGCAAGATGATCGGTCACCTTCAGCGGCTGGCGCACGATCATACGTCCGGTTTCACGTGAGAAAAACTCATCCACCAGCTTATCGTTGACGGTAATGACACCCTTGCCTGGTTTCATGAACACCCTGGCCACTGCGCTTTTGCGCCGGCCAGTGCCGTAATTGTAGTTTGCCACCATAACTTGGTCCTTATATTTCCAGTTTTTGCGGCTGCTGAGGGGTATGCGGATGGCTTGCCCCGCTGTACACCTTGAGTTTGCGCAACATGGCGTATCCCAGCCGGCCTTTGGGGAGCATGCCTTTCACGGCTTTCTCCAAGACACGGCGCGGAAAACGCGCGTGCAATTTTGCGAAATTAATGCTGTAAATCCCGCTGGGATAGCCGCTGTGCCGGTAATACACTTTGGCTTCGGCCTTGTTACCGGTAACGCGCAACTTGTCGGCGTTGATCACCACGATATAATCGCCCGTATCCACATGCGGGGAATACTCGGGTTTGTGCTTGCCGCGCAAACGGCGCGCAAGCTCACTCGCCAGACGGCCCAACACCTTACCGTTCGCGTCCACCAGGTACCACCCGCGTTTGACTTCATGCGGTTTGGCTGTAAATGTCTTCATGAAGCTGCCCAGGCTGATTGATAACCCAAAGAAAGTCGCGAATTCTATGCTAGATTGATCACCGCGTCAAACTAAGGAAGCTGACAGTTTAACAGGAATACTTAGCTGACTTGCCAACCCAGAGCTTAGTTATGCAAAAACGTTGTGCGAGAAGATATATTGCGCCGCGTCAATAAACTTTTAGCTTCATTCATGCCCATGCAGGTAGCAGCAAATCCAAGTAAAAAATATCAAAAAAAAGCGCAATCACAAGGATTGCGCTTCAATTCCACCAAAGGAGGAGGGTGGAGGAGACAACACGTAAACGCTCAACAAAAAGCGTTTGACGCATACACATTATCCTTTTATTTAGGCATTTTCACAAGCTTTTTTGTGCAACGCAATCAAACTTTCCAGAAAAACTTATATTTTCATTTATAAATAACAAGTTATATTAATATGGGGTGGTCGAGCGCTAAATTCTTCAGCAGCTTTTTACTGCCGCCGCTGAATCTGTTGTTGCTGGGGATAGTGGGGCTGTTACTACTTAAACGCCACCCGCGTCTTGGCAAGCTGCTTATAGGCTTGACATTGGCCTTGCTTTACCTTTTATCCACCCCGTATTTTGCGGCTCGGGCATTAATATTTATCGAACCCGCCGCTATGCAAGAGCCGATCCCTCAGGACAAAGCCCAAGCCATCGTGGTGCTTGGCGCTGGAACTTATTTTCAAGCGCCTGATTACGGCTCGGATACCGTAAATCGCCTGGGGCTGGAGCGCCTGCGTTACGCTGCGCGTCTTTATCGCGCGACTGCAAAACCCATTCTGGTTTCCGGAGGCAAACCGCAGGAGAGCACCATTTCAGAAGCAGCGCAAATGAAATCTGCGTTGGTAAATGAATTCAAAATTCCCGTAACTTGGGAAGAGTCAGCGTCACATACTACTTTTGAAAGCGCCATGGCCAGCCGCAGCATGCTCAAAACAGCGGGAATCAGCCGCATTTATCTGGTGACTCATGCATGGCATATGCGCCGGGCCGTGCTTGCATTTGAAGCTGCCGGATTCGCCGTCATACCGGCGCCTACCGGCTTTACCACCCTGCCACCGGATCCGCTGGAACTTTATCTGCCAAACCCGCAAGGGCTGTTCGAGAGTTATGTCTTCATGCATGAAGTATGCGGGTGGCTGTGGTATAAGCTCAAGATTCTTGTCGAACCGTATTTTGAGATAATCGCGGTTCATATCGAAGAAGGAACAGCATGAAAGCGCGAATCAAATGGGTTGAACACGTAAGTTTCCTCGGAGAGTCCGAAAGCGGCCATGCCATTCTGATGGACGGCGCGCCGGAAGGCGGCGGGCGCAATCTGGGCCCGCGCCCCATGGAGACCATGCTGCTGGGAACCGGCGGCTGCACCGCATACGACGTGGTGCTCATCCTGAAAAAAAGCCGCCAGCCCATTACCGACTGCGTGGTGGAAATCGCCGCTGAGCGCGCGCAGCAGGATCCGAAAGTGTTTACCCGCATCCATTTTCACTTTATCGTAAGCGGCAAGGGTCTGAACCCGCAGCGGGTGGAACAGGCCATTCACCTCTCAGCTGAAAAATACTGCTCGGCCTCGATCATGCTGGGAAAAACGGCGGACATCACCCACGATTTTGAAATCGTGGAGGCGGGCTAACCGAACTAAGGCGTTTTTTTGGACGGCTCGGCTTCGGAGTAAGCGCCATGCCATTAAACCTTGTAACTTCACCGTTCTTCCTGGCCGGTACAGCATTTGGGCTGCTCGGTGTAATCCTGACCCTTGCCGGTATCGTCGCGTTGCTGCAATTAAGGCCGCTGCGGTTCACTATTCGGACGCTGGCTGGACTGATTTTTCTTGCACTCGGGGCGCTCGCGGGCACGGTCGCATTCGGCATCCAAGGCTACCGGGCGCTCACGCGCGAGGACGTTGCGGCGCGAATCTCGGTGCTGCCTGCAGGCCCGCAGCAGTTTCAGGCGGCGTTTCATTTCTCAGATGGCGGCGAAGCTGCGTTCGCGCTCGCTGGAGACGAGATCTACATTGACGCGCACATCCTCAAATGGAAGCCTCTCGCGAACGTGCTGGGCTTGCACACCGCCTACGAACTCGACCGCGTGGCGGGACGCTACCATGCCATTGAACAGGAGCGCTCTGCTGCCCGGACTATTTATTCGCTTGGCCATGAAAAGCCGGTAGACATTTTTGTCCTGCGCCAACGCTACGCGTTTCTTGCGCCGCTGCTCGATGCGGAGTACGGCTCGGCGACTTTCGTCCCGGTAACGCGTCCTGCGGAGCTGGAGTTACACGTCTCCACAACGGGCTTGCTCATCCGTGAAGCGAACTCCATCCCGAAATAGTCTTGCAGGCAAACAATAAGATCAAAACCAGAACGCGGTTTTGGTCATCACTTTGGAAGCAAGCCGCATCGCCAGTTTCACCGGAGACGGCAGTTCGGCGGCGCCTTGGGAGATGGCGGTGGTGGCATGGCTCGCTTCATCGCTTTTCATCTGCTCGAGGATCGCGCGGCTTTTCAAATCCTGCTGCGGCAACCGTTGCAGGTGTTGTTCGAGATGCCGTTCCACCTGATGCTCTGTTTCCGCAAGAAAACCCAGATTCCATTTGTCGCCCAGAAGCCCTGCGAGCGCGCCCAGGGCAAATGAGCTGCCATACCACAGGGGATTCAACAGGCTCTTGCGCCCGCCCAACTCCTCGATGCGCCGCTCGGTCCACGCGAGATGCTCGGTTTCTTCTGTCGCCGCTTTTTGCAGCGCCTGCTGCACCGAACCGTCGCGAGCCGTGAGCGCCTGGCCTTCGTACAGTGCCTGCGCGCAGATTTCACCGCTGTGATTGACGCGCATCAACGCCGCTGAAAAGCGCGTTTCGGTTTCGTTCAGCCCCCCTTCCTGAAGATTTTCTCCGGGCAGGGGGCGCGCACATTGCGCGTGAACAGTCAAGGTGCGCAGGGCCTTGTCGAAGCAAATGATGACCTCATCGAGATTAAGCATAGACTTTATAAACCTAATTTTTCACCGCAGAGGACGCAGAGGAAGAACAAACCATTTAGAATTTAAGATCAAGTCAGTTGCCATAACCGAACCCAACGTGAGAGGAAAGTAAAAGGTACTCAAGATAAGTAGAGCTTAAGGTTTCCTCTGCGTCCACTGCGTCCTCCGCGGTTCAAGCCCTTTTCTATCACGCTTCAAATCCCATTTGCCGCGCCAGCAAAGTCACGGGGTGAACTATTTTAACAGCGAGCCCCACTGCACGCATCCCTTCGGCAAGATGCATGGCGCAGCCGACGTTGGAAGTCGCGAGCCAGCTTGCGCTGCTTTCCTGCAATGCCCGGATTTTATCATCCCGCAATAGCCCCGCCATCTGCGGCTGAGAAAGAAAATATGTGCCGGCAGCACCGCAGCATTGGTCATTCCCCGCAAGTGCCTCTACCTGCGCATGCGGTATGCGCTGAAGCAAAGCGTAAGGCGCTTTTTCACTGCGCATGACATTGCGCAGAGTACAGGGATCATGCACTGCGATTTTCTCTTGGAGCGGTTGCATGGCGATAGCGCTCCAACCTTCTGCCCGCTCCAGAAATGCGGAGAGATCCGTAACCTTCGCCGCAAAGGGTTCAGCCTCTTTGCCCAGTGTCTGATGATATTCGGCAAGCATCGCGCCGCAGCCTGACGCGGTGCTGATGACTGCAGCCAAACCGGGTAAAGCAAACGCCTCGAGGTTTTGCGCAGCCAATTGCTTTCCTGCACGAGACTCGCCCGAATGCTGGTGCAAAGCGCCGCAGCAGGTCTGATTCTTCGGCACACGCACGGTGTAGCCCAAGCGTTTCAGAATGAAAATTGCGGCCTTGAGCGTGGTGCTGTCGGTAATCCGCGCCACGCAGCCCAGAAATAATCCCACTTCGCCGCGGGCTGCGCCGGTTGCCGGATAGGTTTCGCGCCAGTTGAAACCACGGGGGATGGGTGGCAATTGCCGCTCGATTTCTTCTAGCCCGATCCAGCGCAACAATCCTAAGCGCCGTACTGCCCGCTGCAAACCACTTTGCTGGTAAAAACGCAAAAGGGGCGCGAGCTTTTCCAAACGTGAGGGCCTGGCGAGCAACCCCTGCAAAGCAAGCTTGCGCAAGAGTTTTTCAAGCCAAGTGCGCGGGCGCGCCGATTCGATGGCAACGCGCACGCCGTCCACCAGTTCGCCATAAGCCACGCTGTTGGGGCAGACGTTTTCACAGGCGCGGCAAGTCAGGCATAAATCAATGTGCTCGATGAAGCGCTCATTCAGCGGAATGCGTGCTTCCAGCACGCCTTTCATGAGCTGAATACGCCCTCGAGGTGAATCGGCTTCGGAGAGCGTTTTGAGGTAGGTTGGGCAATGCGGCAGACACAGCCCGCAGGCGACACAGCGGTCGGCGTCCTCAAGCAAAGCCGCCTTTGAAGCGTCTTGAGGCTGAAATTCGAAAGGTTTCAAGACCGGTTGAGGGGCTGAAGTTAGCTGAAGTTAGAGGTTTATTTCCAACTGCTTCACAATTTGAGCAGTCTATACACTTCCTTAATATTCCTTTCCAGCTCTTCCAGAGTCTCACCCTGGGAAAAGCAGCCCGGCACCTCCCGCAAGCGCCCCACGTACCAGCTGTCGTCTTCCCAGTAATCAAGTGTCAAAGTTGCCATAATGCAATTCCTTCTCTCGTTGAAGCTTATGTTAACACAGCGATACGCGTACGCATAAAAAACGGGCATCCGAAGATGCCCGTTTAAGCTTGCTAAAAGCGTTCCGGTCAGGCCCGCCGCCAGCAGAGCCGAACGCCCGGATGGCGATTAGACAGGGTACCGCAGGAAACACGGCGGCTGGCATCTTCAAGCAGCGCATTGGTGGAATAGTCCGTACCTGGCAAATCGTCGAGCCGCATTGAGGATAATGACAAAGGCCGGTTAGAGCGTTTGATCCGAGGGCATACGCGCGCTCCTGGACGTGATCATCAGCTCATGTCCAGCACTTCAGCAATCGCCGCGTGAACCGCCTCCATGAATTCAGGAGGGCACTCGGCCAATGGTCCTTCCGTGAGCCTGGTGTTGTCGATGGCGCGCAACTGGTCTATCAGCAAATCCGATTCCTTTTTTAACCTTCCTTGGGCTGGTACTCGCATGCGCAACGGCAGGGCTTCTTCCACCAACCGGCTTGTCAATGGCACGATTAGGGTCGAAGGATGTTCTGCATCGAGCAAAGCCTGGCTTTGAACAATCAATACCGGCCGTGTCTTGCCCGGCTCGGTTCCGCGGCCCGGGTTCAGGTTGGCAAGCCATATTTGACCGCACTTAAATTTCCGGGTCATGCTCGATTACGCTAAATTCAGCGTTGACCCGCATGCTTTCTTTTTTTACACGGGCTGAAACTTTCATCAAGCGTTCCCTGCGTCTTCGGGTAAGCACTTCTTTATTCATCGCCTCGATCGCCCGACGGATGTATTCGGCACGTGGAACATGCATGGCTTTAGCGCTATGCTCGGCTTCTTTCAATAACTCGTCAGAAAGGCGAACTGATAAGGTAGTCATAATTGCAATCCAAAATGAATTACAAAATTAACCGCAACTATAACGACATTTTAGCAGCCGGTCAAATTCAACAGCGGCAATAAAAACGGGCGCCGAAGCGCCCGTGGATAAAAATCAAATACTTTTTTTAGAACACGTGGCGCATGCCCAAGCC
>DATDGC010000012.1:0-14093 GCA_036522275.1 Burkholderiales bacterium
AGCCGCTTCCCCCTGATGCACCAAATAGACATCCGCAGGCTGCGCAACGGGCGCTCCCTCCTGCAACAGCGCCAGCAAACGTTCGATCCCCATGGCGTAACCGCAAGCAGGTGCGGGCTTGCCGCCCAATTGCTCCACCAGTCCGTCATAACGACCGCCAGCGCACACCGTGTTTTGTGCGCCCAGTTTATCGGACATCCACTCGAATACGGTCAGATTGTAGTAATCCAGTCCGCGCACCAAGCGTGGGGCGATTTCAAATTCAACCCCGGCGTGGCGCAACATCGCCTGCAGCTCTTCAAAATGTTTGCGGGAGTCCTCATCGAGATCGTCAAGCAGACGCGGCGCGCCGTCGATGATGGGCTGCAATGCGGGATCCTTGCTGTCCAGCACGCGCAGCGGGTTCCTTTCCACGCGGTTGCACACTGCCTCGCCCAGTTTGTTTCCAAACGAGACCAGATATTTTTTCAGGCGCTCGCGGTAACGCGCACGACAATCCACGCTTCCCAGCGTATTGATTCGCAGTTTGATACCACGCAAGCCCAACTTGTTCCACAGCCGCTCGCACATGATGATGTGCTCGGCGTCAATGTCCGGGCCGGGATAGCCCAGCGCTTCGACCCCTACCTGGTGGAACTGACGGAAGCGTCCCTGCTGCGGGCGTTCGTGACGGAACATTGGCCCCATATAATAAAGTCGTTGCGGGCCAGGATAAAGTAAATTGTGTTGCAACACGGCACGCACACAGGATGCCGTGCCTTCAGGGCGCAAGGTCAGGCTCTCTCCATTCAGCTGGTCGGTAAAGGTGTACATTTCTTTCTCGACGATGTCTGTCGTCTCTCCAATCGAACGCACGAAAAGATCGGTCTTCTCCAGAATGGGCGTGCGGATATTGAGGTAGCCGTAACTTTGCAGCCAGGCGCGCACGGTATCTTCAACGTATTCCCACAAGTACGTTTGACTCGGCAGGACATCGCCCATACCGCGAATCGCCTGGATGTTTTTGTCTTTCATTATATAAATGGGAAATAATACAGATTTGAGGAACCGTGATCTCTAAGGACCCGGTTCCCAAAGGTTTTACTCCAAAGTCATTCGCGCCACGTCAACTTTAGTATACGGTTGCAAATCGATAGGCTTGTCGTTATAAGTGAGCCTCACCCCGACGGCATTGCCCACCACCAGCGAAAAAGGCGGGTGACCGCGCACCGTTTGTATGCTGCCCGCGGGATTAATCTGCGAGAAAACAGTCTTGCCGTTTTTATCGGTGATTTCAACCCACGATTCCTGGTCAAACTCGAGCCTGATCTCGCCGCTCCGGATTTGTTGCGCGACCGGCTTGGCTTCGCTAATCTGCTCGGGCGGGGGTGTATCGCTGGGCACAATGGGGCTTGCGGGTATGGCTGGAATTGCAGGAATTGCAGGCTGCGGCGTAACTTGCATCACCGGCGATTTGCTTTTTGGCGGTTTAACCGCGACAGATACCGGCTTAGGGCGCGGTGCCGCTTGCTCCCGATACCACTCGAAGCCCAGGAACATCACTCCCAGCGCCGCGAATAAAACAAAAATGGCATAGCTGCGCCAGGTATTTATTTTATCCGAAGCGGTCGGGATTTCCGCCACACCCGGCTCGGCTTCAGGAACCTGCGGAGTAGGCAGCAAATGCTCAGTGGGTTTCAACAGCGGTTCGGCATCAATCTGCAACAGCTTGGCATAGTTGCGAATGAAGCCGCGCACGAAGGTGATGCGCGGCAGGCTTTTATAATCATTTGCCTCCAGCGCTTCAATCTGTCGCACCCCGAGCTTAAGCTGCCGCGCCACATCGGCGACAGACAAGCCCTGGCGCTGCCGCGCGTCGGAAAGAACGCTGCCGGCGCCCGCGCTTTTGTTGTCAGCAGCGCCCTCGCTCATTTGTATTGCCCATTATTGAGCGCCCGGGTTTCGTTGGACTCCGGATAGTTCTTGCGCAATTGCAAAGCGTAGCTGGCTTCAGCACCGCGGTCGCCGAGCTTGTGCTCGATGCGTACTCCTAGCCACAGACTCTCCGCAGTCGGAACCGCCACCCGCAAGTATTTGGCGAGATACGCCCTAGCCTCGGTATATTGGCTGCGCTTATACGACAAGTCGGCCATGTTATAGAGCGCCTGCGGCTCGCCTGGGCGAATGCGCAGTGCCTTGAGGAAATACTCTTCTGCTGCTTTTTCATCGCCTTTCCGGCGCATACAGATTCCCGCATTGACATAGGATTTCTCCGGCGTTGCGTACAACGGGTTTTTCAACGCCACAAGAAAATATTTGATGGATTGTTCCTCGCGCTTGTGCTGGCAAAGGAACCAGCCGTAATTGTTGTTAGCGTCGGAATCGAGCGGATCGATTTCGAGCGCCCGCTTAAAGTTGCGCTCCGCATCACCGTCTTCGCGCAATTCCATATATACCAGGCCGGTTACATTGTAGGCGGGAGCATAATTGGGATCAGCACGCAGCGCCTCTTTCAGTTCGTCCAACGCTGTCCCCATTTGGCCGCGCTGGTAATAACCCGCGCCAAGTTCGGTATGGATTTTCGCCCGCTTCTGCGCATCCGCCGGTTTTGCCTGGGGCACCTCCTGCGATGGAGTAACCGTAGTCTGCACGTCGTGCTGCACGCAGCCTGCAAGCACCCCTAGCAGACAAATCGAGATAATTCTTGTCAAAGCGACTTCTCCATTAATGTGACTTTGCGCAATTTGCGCTTAGTGCGGTCCTGCACCTGGCCAACCAATTGGCCGCACGCCGCGTCAATGTCGTCGCCGCGAGTCTTGCGCGTGGTCACCACAATACCGGCCCGTGTCAGAACGTCACGAAAACGGCTGATTACCTCAGGAGAGGAGCGCTGATACCCGGAATCAGGAAATTGATTAAACGGAATAAGGTTGAATTTGCAGGGCACATCCTTGACCAAGGCAACCAGTTGGCGCGCCTGTGCAACGCTGTCATTCACTCCCTTAAGCATGACATACTCGAAAGTGATGAAATCCCTCGGCGCGGCAGCAATGTATCTTCGGCAGGCAGCGAGCAATTCGCGCAGCGGATATTTTTTGTTGATCGGCACCAGAATGTCGCGCAATGCATCGTTGGGCGCGTGCAGTGAAACCGCCAGCGCTACCGGGCAGGCTTTGCGCAAGCGGTCTATGCCAGGCACCACACCCGAAGTGCTCAGGGTAACGCGGCGGCGCGATAAACCATAAGCATGGTCATCCAGCATCAAATGCATCGCTGTCACCACATTGTCGAGATTCAAAAGCGGCTCGCCCATTCCCATCAACACTACATTGCTTATTATCCGCTCACCCTTAGGATCATGACCAAGCGCTTTGTTTGCCCACCACAACTGACCGATGATTTCTGCAGTAGTAAGGTTGCGGTTAAAACCCTGCCTGCCGGTTGAGCAAAAAGTACATTCCAACGCGCAGCCCGCCTGGGTGGAAATGCACAGCGTGCCGCGTTCGGCTTCCGGGATGAACACCGAGTCGACGGCGTTGCCGTTGCCCACGTCCAGCAACCACTTGCGGGTGCCGTCGGCCGAAACACTGGCTGATTTTACTTTAGGCGGCTCGATTACCGCCGTCGCCGAAAGCTTCTCGCGCAAGCTCTTGGCGAGATCGCTCATTTTGGCAAAATCGTTTTCGCCGAAATGATGTATCCAGCGCAAAAGCTGCCGCGCGCGAAACGGCTTCTCACCGATTTCCATGCAGAACCCGGTAAGACGCGTCAAATCAAAATCAAGCAGATTGGCCGGCATTAGCGTGAATGAATCTCCAGTGTCGGGAAGAAATAAGCGATTTCCATCGCGGCGGTTTCCAGGCTGTCAGAGCCGTGCACCGCATTGAAGTTCATGCTTTGGGCGAAATCCGCGCGTAGCGTGCCTTTAACCGCCTTTTTGGGATCGGTCGCGCCCATCAGCTCGCGGTTGACCTGAATCGCATTGTCCCCTTCCAGCACCTGCACCATCACCGGGCCGGAGGTCATGAACTCGACCAGGTCATTGAAAAACGGCCGCCCGCGGTGCACGGCATAAAACCTTTCGGCCTGGGCGCGGGACAGGTGCAGCATGCGCGCAGCGACAATCTTGAGGCCCTTCCCCTCGAAACAAGAATAGATTTTTCCGATGATATTTTTCTCCACGGCATCCGGTTTGACAATGGACAGGGTGCGTTCAACAGCCATTCAAGATCTCCAAGATTGATTCTATAAGGGCTATTAAATTCAAGATTAATCCGTAAAAATACCATGTTACGGCGCTCAAATAAAGCCTTGAGGCTTAATTTATGGCGCTTTCCCACTAGCAAACCCCGAGCCGTAGTCAAAATTCCTTCATCCACGCATAATGCGCGAAGATTACGCCCACCGCTGTAGCGAGTCCTGACGATGAATACGCCCCCGCGCCTGGTTTTTAATCTGGCCGCGCTGCTGGTGCTGGTAGCCGCTCCCGCACCAGCCGAACCGCCGCTTACGCACGAGCAGGCACTGCAGAATCTGCACCGGCCTCATGCTGAGGTGCGCCGCAACACAGTAATTCGCTTGGGTGAAATCGGCGTGATGAGCGACACGCCGGCGCTGCTCAAGAGCCTGCGCGATGAGGACTGGGTTACCCGCGAGCTCGCGGAAAACGTCCTGTGGCAGGTGTGGAGCCGCTCCGGCGACGAACAGATCGACATGCTGTTTCAGCAGGGACTCTCACAAATGCACGAAGGCCCCGCACATGAGGCGCTAGCAACATTCAGCAAAATCATTGAACTCAAGCCGGATTTCGCCGAAGGCTGGAACAAGCGCGCCACGCTTTATTTCATCATGGGAGAGTATGAGAAATCGCTTAGTGATTGCGGTGAAGTAATGAAACGTAATCACTACCATTTCGGCGCGCTCGCCGGCTATGGCCAGATTTATTCGCGGCTCGACCGACCGGAACTCGCACTTGAGTATTTCCACCGCGCACTCAACTTCAATCCTAACCTGCACGCCGTCGAACTCGCTATCAAAAAGCTGGAACAGGAAATCAGCGAAAAACGCAAGCACACCATTTGACTTTTCGAACAACGTACAGGCATATCATTGAGGTACGCGAGCAGCTGTTGAGGCTGAGCAGGGTTAAAAAGTCACGCCGTAGAAAGCGAGCAGGCAAAGAATTGCGGCGGAGCTTATGGTGAACCAGCTCGAAAACGTTCCGACAAAACGCCCCTGGGACCTGCCGGAGGACGCGCCCAGTCCCCGCGCATGCCATATCCTTCCCGCAAGCAGCGTGACACCCAGTACACGCACCACCCATGCACTAAAACCCGCAAGCTCGACGAAAAGAATCAGCAACAGCGCGATTGGCACGTATTCCACGAAATTGCCCTGCACGCGGATGGCGCGCGCCAAATCGGCATGGCCGCCGTCGCCGATACCCACTTTGTATTTCACGCGGTAACTCACCACGCGATAGGAAAGGTAAACTAGAATCAGGCCCAGAAGCGCAGCGTAAAGAAGAACAATTTGCGGCGTCATGACGAGCCTCCTCTCTTAAAAATTTTAACAAGAAGCTTTGGCTATCCCGACAAAGCTTTGGCAAGCGCGGTAATAAACGGACCCAGTTTAGGCGGACGGGGTTCCAGCATGACCTTTACGCCGAGCGCATTTAATGCCCTGCTGCACACCGGACCTATGGAAGCGACCAACGTTTTGTTGAGATGAGTTTTCAGGGTTTCTTTCCTTCCCAGGCTCTCAGCCAAGGTGAATAAATTGTAGGCCTGGGAAGCGCTGGTAAAAGCCACCGCGTCAATCTGGCCGCGTTCCAATGCATCCATTAAATCAATCAGCGGTTGCGTATTTTGTGGAAGCGCCCAGCGGTAAGTCGAAATCTCGATAACAGATGCGCCTCTTTTCTGCAGTGCCTTTTCCAGCTCGACATTGGTCTCGCCATAACGCTGCACCACTACCCGCTCGCTGCGAATCGGCACGGCATCAAGCGCATCCATTACTTCGGCAGTGGTAAACGGTTCCGCAGCGCTCAAATCAATGCGCACACTTCGCGAGCGCAACACCGCAGTAGGCTTGGGCCCGCGCGCCACCACCACGGATTGCGCAAGCAGCTTTTGAAATGTCTCGGTAACACCCAAAGAATCGGTGGCATTGAACAGCGCCTTGGTGCCCACGCCGGTCTGGAAAATCACTGCTTTTGCCGGCCTGGCTTCCCACTCGCGTATCAGTTTGCCGATATAGGCGGTGTTTACGTCCGGAACTTCAGCCATAGCAGGCGCTGAAAACGGCCGCCCGCCTTGTTTCACCACCAACTCGGCGAGCTGATCGCTTACACGATTCTCCAAGAGCGCGACGGTTTTGCCCTTCATAAACTTATAGTCCCGTTTTCAGACTTTCAAGAGGGGTATGGCTGGCTTGTATATAAATAATATATACATTATAATCAATGTATTATTATAATATAATAATATTATACTTTAATAAATTACAGTTATGATCTTCTCACCTTATATCCGAAAAACCAGATCGAGTGTGAGAGTCACAAATTCTGCAATGCCTGGTTCCTTGGAAGCCCGCGACCCGGCGATGTTCAGCACTTTTATTGGATATCGCTTCAGGAATTCACGAACCAGCCTCACCGCATCAAGCTCGGGATGAATATGCAAACAGGGCTTACGCTGCTTAATACAAAATTCCTGTGTCAGTTTGGAGCCGCCTGTCAACTCGGATGCAAGCGAAAAAATCAGCGTGGCGTCGCTGTCGTGCACATTCCATTCCGTGCGCTCAGCGTAATCCGAAGAAGGCGTTTCTGAAAGTTTGTAGCGGTCGTCCATCCGCCCATCTTCGGCCATCTTCCCCGCTGGACACCATCCCCCATGTGGAAAACCGTGCTTTATGGCCCAATACAATGCGGCCTGGTCTGCACCCGTTTGCCCGCCAGAAATGATTTTTAGGGTTTTTACAGAAACAGTTTTCTTGTTAATGTTGGTAGGTACCGATCAATTCGGCCCGCGCGAGTATATGGCCTTGCATTGCTTTTTCGAGCGCGGCCTTGGTTGGTTTGCCCAAGTCCGGGATAACGGTATCGAGCGCATAAAGCTTGTGAAAATAGCGATGACGGCCGACCGGCGGACAGGGGCCGCCGTAACCGGTGCGCTTCCAGTCATTCAAGCCTTGCAACGTGCCAGCGGGCAGCTCTTTCACTGGAACCGCCTCCGGCAAACCAGGCGTGGCGGGAGCAATGTTGTAAAGCACCCAGTGCACCCAAGTCAGTTTCGGCGCGGCCGGATCCGGAGCGTCGGGGTCATCCACAATTAAAACCAGGCTCTTGGTTCCGGCAGGCAACCCCATCCAGGCAAGCGGCGGGGAAACATCCCCGCCGTCGCAAGTGTAGCGTTTGGGAATGGCGCCGTTATGGGGAAAAGATGCAGACGTTAAGGTCAAAGCCATTATCGTGTCCTCCTTGCTTTTGACAGGTAAATCCATTTTCGCTGCGGTCGTGGCAAAAACCGCGAAACCTAGGGATCCCGCTACAACAAGTTTTAGAGCGCGAACGAAAAATTGGGTGAACATACGCATACGGCTGGATATTCTTGAAATATAGCACGCCTGGAGAAGAGTATGGCTCCCTCAACGTCGCGATAGGCGAATGATAAAATTGGCGCTCCCAAGAGGATAAAGCCGGGCACTTGGTAGAGTGCCTTTGCATCGCCTAAAAGGCAGAAATAATTTGACTTACCCCTTATTTTAATGCCCAATGGGAATGACGACTCGATTCAAGTTCCAGTAACGGTACAAGCTTGCTGTTTCTTTTCCTTGATAATCTTGCCGCCCGGGCATACGCCCAGCCAACTTATAATCAGGAGATGTTAATGGCAACTGGTATTGTAAAATGGTTCAATGATTCAAAAGGGTTCGGGTTTATTGCGCCGGACGATGGCGCTGAAGATCTCTTCGCGCACTTTTCGGCGATCCAGTCAAACGGCTTCAAGACGCTCAGGGAAAAACAAAAAGTTTCCTTTGATGTGACAACGGGGGCTAAAGGAAAGCAAGCATCGAACATCCAGGTACTCTAAAACTCTAGCGGCAAATAAATAACCTCGGCCAGCCGGGGGTTTTTTTAGTCCGTTTTCTGCTCCGTTTCGACGGGTACGTTGCAGCCAACCAAAATAGCTTTGGAGACAGTGTCTTAAGCTTCCGATATAAATATGTGAAGGTAAGGAAAAAAGCGAAATGAAAATTTATGTAGGCAACCTGTCGCCCACGATCACTGAAGAGGACCTGCGGCAAGCATTTGCCGCCTTCGGTCAAGTGACGTCTGCCAGTATTGTAAATGACAAATTTACAGGGGTATCGAGAGGATTCGGCTTTGTGGAAATGCCGGGTAAAGCCGAGTCTTTGGCCGCGATTAAGGGTTTGAACTATCAGGACTTGAAGGGGCAGACCCTCAAAGTTAACGAGGCCCGCCCCAGCCCGCAAAGCGGGCGCGGTGCAGGTAGAGGCGGTTGGCGCCGCTAACACCCGACCTGGTCTGATAGTTCATGTAAATTAACGCCTGAAATCCGGCGGCACCCCGGTCGCAACGGTGCGAGACTCGCGGAAATGAACAAGGGCTGCATCGTTGCAGCCCTTCTTTTTGAATGGTGTCCCCAAGGGGATTTATATCTTGTAATACTTTGTTACAGACCATAACGCCATTGATTGGAACTTATGCGAGCTTTCCATTCCCTAAAACATAAAGGGGCTGAAAGGCCGTCCCTTTAGGCGTATCTCTTTATTAAAGGGAGATCGTTTGTGATGGCAAATTTACGCTGTTGTCTAAAAGCTGCGATAGTCTGCCTGACGCTTGGCGTTACCCTCGCGGCTTGGGCCGACCCTCCCGGACGCGTTGGCCGGATAAGTTATATCGGCGGCGCAGTATCGTTCCAGGCTGCCGCTGACTCCCAGTGGACGCAAGCTGCTCTTAATTTCCCCGTGACCACCGGGGCCGCCGTCTGGACTAACGCGGGTTCCCTGGCAGAAATCCGGATCGGCTCCAGCGCTTTGCGGATGGACGAAGCCACCAAGCTGGAAACTGCAGAACTTGACGACCATACCATCCAGGTTCATCTAGGCCAGGGCACCCTGGCAGTCCGATTGCGAAATCTTGATAGGGAAGACAGCTTCAAGGTCATGACCCTGGATGGAGTAACGGTCTCGCTTCTCTCCGCTGGCCGCTATCGTGTTGATGCGCCGCGCCCCAATCAGCCCTTGCGGGTGACGGCATTTGAAGGTTCCGTGCAGATCGCCAATAACAGTTCGGCTGTTATTGTCAGCGAGGGGAAAACAACCATCGTCTTAGGAGGGACAGGCCTAATCCGCCACGAAATTAGAGAAGCAATCCCGGTCGCTTTTGACGATTGGGCGCAATCACGCGACCGTGGCGGAGCTGGAGACAACTCCCCGCAATATGTATCGCAGGAGATGACGGGCTCCGAGGAGCTGGGTTCCTACGGTCAGTGGAGCACGGATCCGGAATACGGTCCCGTTTGGTATCCTTACGGGATGCCCGTTGACTGGGCGCCCTATCGGTACGGGCATTGGTCATGGGTCGAGCCTTGGGGCTGGACCTGGATAGACGATGCACCTTGGGGATTTGCGCCGTCTCATTACGGCCGCTGGGTCTTTATCAACAGTTCTTGGCGTTGGGCGCCAGGACGCTTTATCGCGCGTCCCGTTTTCGCGCCGGCGATGGTCACTTTTATACAAAGCCCTCACTTCTTCGTGTCGTTTGGCTCATCCCCTCTGGTTGGATGGTTCCCGCTTGCACCGGGACAGGTTTTTGTACCGGCTTTCCCCTGCAGTACAGTTTTTCTCCAAAGGCTTAACCTGCCCATCACCAGCAGGCTAGTTACCATCAATGCACAGAATGTGAATTTGACTCACATAACACTGGTCAACGGCCGATTCCCGCCGGGGGTAACGGTTATCCCGCAATCGGCGTTTGTCAATACATTGACCGTGGCCAGATCAAAAATCCAGCTTGCCGCAAACGCTCCGGCTCCTGTCCTGCGGGTGTCAACCGTCCCTTTTAGGCCGGTGAGTCCAGCTTTGGTCTCCGCTTCTGTCAACCCTGCGCACAGTTTGATAGCACGGACCATGCTCGCCGCCGCGGATCCGTCTGCGCCATCGCGCGACGCGCCCGCCACGCGGCAAAACCCAGCTCCCGCTCTAAGCCAAGCGAGGAGCAATACGATGCAATCACCGGCAACGTCTGTGCCTCCCGGCACTTGGAACTCGAACACTCCTCGAGCTATTACGCATGTGCACGCGCAATCAGCGCCGGTTGCCACTCCTTATCACACGCCCACACCCATGCCGCAGGCGCACTCGCGCCCCAAGCCTGCGCAGAGCGCGGTCATGGACCACCAGGTCTATGAGGCAGAGCATGGAAAGGGTTACTCGAGCGAGGCCACCCAATCATCTGTTGCCAAGCAGCCCTCCTCTCAACCCGCCCGCAGAAACAGCGGGTTCTCTTCTTTCCGAAGCCCGGGTTAAGGCCGATGCGCTCAAAACTTCCGGTATGGCGCGATTCAGCGCGGCTTCACTGACCTGCCCGTTTTTATATACTAAGCGAGAGGAAATATTTTAACTTTGGTAGCGGCGTCTCCAAGGGGGGTATCTGGGCACTGGCCGGAGTCAGTTTTTTGCTCTAATTAGCTCCCAGACCAGGACTCGAATGAGGGTCTATAGATTAACAGTGGCCGTGAGTAACTGTGCAAATATCCTCCACCGCTACACCTTCGCAATGTAAGTTCGTCCTCTGCCGCCCGACAAAGGCCTATGCAGGACACCGGCCTGCTAATAACAAAAGACCTGGCAATAGCGAAAGGTCGACAATTCCGGTGCTGAGATCAATCTCTATTGAAGGAGGCTTTTACATGGACCGTCGCTTGTGCTGGAGGGCCCAAAACGTCCAATAGATTAGTAGTGCTTGGCCTGCTTGACTAACATCGAATCTGTTTGCCGTATAGTAGGCAAATAGATTTATAATGTGGTAGATTTATAGCGCCGTGGGCAAGTGGTGGAGTAATGTCACATGGTAATATCGGGTAACATTCTTAGGAGGTAACAATGTTAAAATCAGTTGGAATGGCACTTTTAGCTGCTATGGTCATGGTTTTCTTCTCGTCTGTTTCCTTCGCGGCGGGGACTGGACAAATGGATATTCAGAAACTGTGGGAAGGGAGCGGCTATGCCCATGCTGGCAAAGGCATGCGCACCATGAAGATGATGCACGCGATGGATAAGGATAATGATGGCAAAGTAACCAAGGAATAGTTCATGACCTATCACCAGATGATATGGGAGAAGATGGACAAGAACCACAAAGGTTATATGATGGAAGAAGACTGGGTAACCATCGAGTTGAGGAAGTCTGGCGGTTAATTTCGTTAAGAGAATACTACTGCACCGTTAACTTGCCCTGCTATACTAGAGACTGAACGCATATCGCTTTATTGGATGGTGTTCAGTGTGCGCAGTGAGGGTGGGCACCCGCTTGACACTGCCAAAATTGTTTAACTTTCTAGGAGGTAACAATGTTAAAGTCAGTTGGAATGGCACTTTTGGCCGCGGTAGTGATGGCTTCCTTCGCGTCTGTTTCCTTCGCGGCGACTGGACAAATGGATATTCAGAAACTGTGGGAAGGGAGCGGCTATGCCCATGCTGGCAAAGGCATGCGCACCATGAAAATGATGCACATGATGGATACCAACAAAGATGGCAAGGTGACAAAGGAAGAGTTCATGGCGTACCACGAGATGATATGGGAGAAGATGGACCCGGGCCATCTTGGTCAAATCGATGTAAATAAGTGGATCGGCCAGTAATGTCTGATCGTCTTAATATAAGTAACAACTAGGCAGCATTCCGGAAGATGCTAGTCTTCCGGGTTTTTCTCAGGAGCCGGCCAATAGGCCGGCTTTTTTTAGAGAGTGGAGGCCTACATTTATGAAGTAGCTGGCAAGAAAAAAGGCCACCGTCAATAACAAAAGACTTAGCATATGGCGTCCCCAACGAGATTCGAACTCGTGTTACCGCCGTGAAAGGGCGATGTCCTAGGCCTCTAGACGATGGGGACTCAAGGAAATTATTTGAATCTGGTGGAGGTAAGCGGGATCGAACCGCTGACCTCTTGCATGCCATGCAAGCGCTCTCCCAGCTGAGCTATACCCCCGTGAAGGTTGCGAATTATACTTGAAGCAACAAGATCAAGGCAAGAAAACTCCCATTATTCAGCGAAATTTGCAAGCTGCTCGCGCAGCCGCTTGAGCACTTGTTCGCGGCCTATCAATTCCAAGGTAGCGTCAATGGGAGGCGTCTGCGCGCTCCCCGTCACCAGAACGCGCAGCGGCATCGCAAGCTCGGGCAATTTCAACTGATGTTGCGCCACCACGGCTTTGATGGCGTCATGAATCGCAGCGCGCCGCCACTCGATTTTGGTAAATTGCTGCCCGACCTCCTGCAACGCGGGAATGACTTTGCCATTCACGTGTTGTACCGCGAGCTCCCGGCTGGGCGACGTATAACGGTAAAACAACATGGCGGCCTGGGCGAGCTCTTTGAGGGTGTTGGCACGCTCCTTGAGGAGTTGCACCGCGCTTGAGAGCACAGGCCCGTTTTTCGTGTCGCCGCCGCGGCGTTGGATTTCCAGCTCAATCTGCGCGGCCAGCGCTTCGTCCGAACCCGATTTGATGTACTGGTGGTTGAGCCACAGCAGCTTTTCCGGGTTGAACTGCGCCGGAGATTTGCTGATGTGCCCGAGATCGAACCACTCGATGAATTGCGGAGTGGAAAACATCTCCTCGTCGCCGTGCGACCAGCCGAGCCGTGCCAGATAATTGATGAGCGCCTCCGGCAAGTAGCCTTCTTCGCGGTACTGCAACACGCTCACCGCGCCGTGGCGCTTGGAAAGCCGCTCGCCGTCCGCGCCGAGTATCATCGGCACATGCGCGTATTGCGGCAGCGGCGCTTCCAATGCTTTGAGGATGTTGACCTGGCGCGGAGTGTTGTTGACGTGATCGTCACCGCGAATCACGTGGGTGATGCCCATGTCGAGATCATCCACCACTACGCCGAAGTTGTAAGTCGGCACACCGTCAGCGCGCAGCAGCACCAGATCGTCGAGCTCGTTGTTGCTCACGCCGATGCGGCCCTTGACCAGATCGTCGAACGCCACTTCGCCTTCGAGCGGGTTCCTGAAGCGCACCACCGGTTTCACTCCGGCGGGCGGAGTCACTTTGGAATCGCGCCAGCGGCCGTCGTAGCGGGGCTTCTCCCCTCTCGCGCGCTGCTGTTCGCGCAGCGCCTCCAGCTCTTCCTTGCTGGCATAGCAATAATAGGCCTTGTTTTCTTTAATCAGCCGCTGCGCCACTTCCTGATAGCGCGCAAGGCGCTGCATCTGGTAAAACGGACCTTCGTCCCAGTCGAGCCCGAGCCAGCCCATGCTGTCGAGAATCGCCTGGATCGATTCCCGCGTGGAGCGCCCACGGTCGGTGTCCTCAATGCGCAGCACGAATTTGCCGCCATGCCGGCGTGCGTAAGCCCAGGAGAAGAGCGCGGTGCGCGCGCCGCCGATATGCAGATACCCGGTGGGGCTGGGAGCGAAGCGGGTTTTAACCATGTTTGGGAACCTCTGATTAGCTCAGATGCTCCTACCATTTTACGCGAATCATGCAGAATTTCGCAGAAGTAAGAATTGAAGGTCAAGCAGGCAACGTGCTAAAATTCGCGCAATATTTGAGTGGTCGACTCAGCGCAAGACAATGCCTTGATAGAGCAGGGTTGTCCGCTTGTTGCAGCTCTTCTTCGGGAGTTACGCCATGTCCGTCAACCCCATCCAGCATGTAGTGATCATCGTCAAGGAGAACCACTGCTTCGACAACTACTTCGGCACCTTCCCCGGCGCGGACGGGATGACGATGCAGCACTCTCCCAATCCGCCGCATCATGACCCGGACCACCGCCACACCGCATGGGTCACGCGCCACACTAATGTCATCCTCGAACAGTTCGTCGAACAGGACATCCCTGCCTATTTCGCCTATGCCAGGCAA